>DNUI01000117.1:3565-18384 GCA_003508565.1 Syntrophaceae bacterium | reverse complement strand
CTTCGCTTTCCAGCGATTGCCAAAGCGTATCCCATCTTCCCTGAGGAATAGTTTGTAATGAACCTCACAGGGTCGAAGGGCTCCCTGGTGGGGCCGGCGGTAACAAGAACATTTTCTCCCTTGAGATCTTTATCTGTAAGAATAGATTCAACCTCCTCTATAATGTCAGCTATCTCCGGGAGTCTCCCATAGCCCTCGGCCCGGCAGGCCATCTCGCCATACGCGGGTTCGATAAACAGATACCCTCTCCCTGAGAGTTTGCTGATGTTTTCTTTCACGCTGACATTCTCATACATATTCGTATTCATGGCCGGACAGATAAGGACAGGTGATTTTGTTGCCAGAACCGTTGTCGATAAAAGATCGTCCGCCAGACCTGAGGCTATCTTACCGATAATGTTTGCGGTAGCCGGCGCAATTACGATAATATCCGCATACTCAGCAAGTGAAATATGTGCCATTTCGAATTCTCTCGTTGGAACAAACATATCGATAAATACCGGATGACCGGAAAGAGTCTGAAGGGTGAGGGGGGTGATGAATTCTGTCGCATTCTTTGTCATTATTATCCGGACAAACGATCCCCTCTTTACCAATTCCCTCGTTAACTCCGCTGCTTTATACGCAGCGATACCTCCTGTAATACCAAGGACAATTTTTTTACCCTTGAGCATATTTTATTCCTTAAGTGACTTTTGAATATCACGTGAAATCAGGTTATCAATAATGTTTTACATATAGCAATTCTCACTGACAAGTTCAAGGAGTAATGAGAGGGTCTACATAAATTAAAGTTTTTAACTTGCAAAGGAACGGGAAAATCATTATATGTTCGCCCGGTATTCTGTTGAAAACTGTCTGAATCCGGTTGCGAGTGAATGGGGAACATTATTGTTCCTCAAGTATCGAAGATTTTTTTTGAAGTTCACTGTGGAGAGTCTCAATATCATTTGTAAGGTAAAAATTGTGGAGATCCTTTTTATAAATTACAAATTTTATATTATGCTTTGGAATCGAAATGAAGATATTTTATGAAGGGAGTGCAGGGGACATGGTCCCTGTAAGTGACATTTTATGAAAACATACAAACCATATGTAATAGCTGCTTTAATTCTGTTGATAGCCGGTATTGGCTTCTTGTTTTTTAATTCTTATGGCGAATGGGAAAAACCAACTGTGAGAATAGACCAGGATATAAGCTCTATAGGAAAGTATACAACAACAAACATCACCTTCATAGATACAAGGACTGGTCTTCGCAATACAAATGTCACCATTACACAGGATGGTAAAACACAGGTGCTGTCACTCATCAATTATACCGATTCAGTAACAAAGGAAACTACTCTTACGGTCACTATTGATGCGATAGCCATGAAACTTCACGATGGCCCTGCTGTGCTTGATGTAGTTGCAACAGATAATTCACTCTGGAAAAATAAAACTGCCGTATCCAGACAGATTACTATCGATGTTACCCCACCTCAGATATTTTTACTTACCCCCACCAACAATATCAATCCCGGTGGTACATGCGTTGTTCTTTATAGAACTTCCAAACCGGTTATTGTTACAGGGATTAAAGCGGATAATCAATTTATTCAAGGATACCCGATTACCATTTCAGGTAAACCATGTATAATAACGTATTTCCCTGTGCCTGCTGACGTCAGGCAGGGCGCTCCACGTATAAAGGTGACTGCCAGAGATCAGGCGGGTAACGAATCCTCTATAAATCTGCCCCATCTTATCAAAAATAAAAAGTTCCGGAGCGATAAGATGGTATTGAGTGATAACTTTTTGCAACAGAAAATGCCCGAGTTCCAAAACCAACATCCTGACTTACAGGGGAAAACTCCCCAGGAAATTTTTGTCTATGTGAACAGTCAGATGAGAACAGATAATGATTCTGTTCTTCGTGAGATTTGTCAAAAATCTCAGCCACGGCAATTATGGGAGGGAACATTTCTAAGGATGAAAAATGCAGCTCCCATGGCTCTATTCGGTGACAAAAGAACCTATCACTACCAGGGTAAGGCCATTGGTGAAAGCACACATATGGGAGTTGACCTTGCCTCGACAGCAAACGCTCCTGTCGAGGCAGCAAATCACGGTATCGTTGCCTATGCCGGATACCTCGGCATCTACGGTAACATGGTCATTATCGACCATGGTCTAGGATTTTTCAGCATCTATGCACATCTTAATTCCATAGATGTTAAAAATGGACAGGAAGTAAAAAAGGGGAATATCATCGGCCATACAGGAACAACAGGCCTTGCAGGCGGTGATCATCTCCACTTTGGGTTATTGATCGGTGGTCAGTTTGTAAATCCCCAGGAATGGTGGGATCCTCACTGGATAGCCGACAATGTGAGCAAGAAGATGGCGGTTTCTTTCTAACTTTTAGTAATATCCCGGTGATTAATAGTCACTACATAGTTTTCATCCGTAAAATATGCGGCGAGTTTGTTTGACATCACAACTGAACGATGCCTGCCGCCAGTACAGCCCAGGGCAATGTTGATTCTCGCCTTTCCTTCCTTTTCGTAAAGAGGAATGAGAAAAGCCATTAATTCAAAGAGCTTCTGAATAAATACCTTGCTTTCTTCTGATTTGAGCACATAATCACGAACATCGGGATGGTGCCCGTTGTAGTATTTTAGCTCCTCAATGAAATAAGGGTTGGGAAGAAACCTCACATCCAGCACAATATCCGCATCAGCGGGGACTCCATAACGATAGCCGAATGAGGTCACATGAACGATCATCTTATGATTTGCCGAGGAAGAAATGAAATGCCTCTGAACTGCATCTTTTAACTGATGCACATTAAATGAAGTGGTGTCGATGACTTTATCCGCCATTTTTTTCAAGGGGGATAGTTTCGACCTTTCCAGATTGATGCCCTCCATTACAGTACCCTTTATGGACAGAGGGTGCACTCTCCTTGTTTCGCTGAATCTATGTAAAAGGGCATCATCGCTTGCGTCCAGGTATACAATTTCTATCCTGTATCCCATATTCTTCAATTGTGAAAATATCTTAGTATATTTTTCCAGAAAACTTTTTTCCCGCAAGTCCATCACCATTGCAACTTGTGTACTTGTCTTTGAAGCATCAGATTGAATCTTGAGAAACCTGGGTAGAAGAACAACAGGCATATTATCAACGCAAAAAAAGCCAATATCTTCGAGGGCCCGGAGTGCCGTACTCTTACCTGATCCGGATAGTCCCGTGATAATCACAACGTGTAGGTTTTTCATGAAATGTCTCTTTACAGCATGAATTTGCTCACGATATTCTCAACGCATCTATGTGCGTTCGTGCCCCTTGGGAAAGCCGGCAGCTGAAAACATGGCAATGTGACCCCCATAATACAATGAACCTTTTCCACAGGATAACTACATTCCTTTTCTTTACCGATATCTTTTGTTATTTGGAATTCAATCATAATATCAATGATTGTTTCATCACATATAACAGCAGAGTTGAAGAGTTTTTTTACATCGATGATACCTCTATATCTTTTATGGATAAGATGCTTGATAAGGCTTTGACTGCGACCATACAACATATTACTTCTTTTTTCGACCTCTACAACATCATCAGCAATCCAAGCATGTCCTTTTTCCGTTAACCTACACGCACATTCAGTCTTGCCTGCACCACTTTCTCCTGTGATCATTATGCCATGGCCGAATACATTGACAAGCGATCCGTGGAGAGAAACGGCATGTAAAATTTTTTCCCGCAAGAGCCCAATCAGACGACTCTCTAAAAGAAACTCATCATAGATCGATGTGAAAATTACTATATGATAGAATTCGGAAAAAGAACGCATAAAAACGGGCATTGAATCAGTCCCGGAAATTGCAATACATGATATGTCGGATGAGATGATTCTTTGAAAAAAATTTTTACGCGCCTTTGATGACGTGCAGGCAAGTTTAGAAAGGTATGAAGGTGATAGTATAAGAATGGTGTCGGGAATCAGCCTGTCCCGGTCATTTTTTCCCTCAATATTTTGCTGCACCCGAATCTGGCATATTTCCCTTGTCAAACCGGTTTCACCGGTTATTTCTGTAATCCCTAATATATCTTCCGCATCTTCAAATATATCTTTTAACTTCACTGCAGACATGTACGCAACAGATCCTGAGACCTTTAAAAAATCGCAGCCTTCGAGTGTCAGCCCCTCAGTATTCCCGAATAATATTGCATATTTCAAACACTTACGTGGTAACCCGGGGAAAAGGTCTCAGCATGCATCATCCTTATCTGCAATTGTCATGTATAACTCATTCTTCGATTTTGCTTCCATGAGCTTTTTCCTGAATGTAGTATCCTTGAGCATTTTGGAGATTTTCGCAAGGGTTTTCAAGTGCTGGCCTGTTGTATTTTCAGGCGCCAGTAATAAAAAGAAAAGATGGGCTGGTTTGCCATCCATAGAATCAAACTCTACCCCTTCCATGCTTCTGCCAAATGAAACAATCAAGTTATCCAGATCTGATATCTTGCCATGGGGTATAGCAATACCGTCTCCTATCCCGGTACTTCCAAGTTTTTCTCTTTCGAGCAATGTATTTACGACCACCTCACGACTTATTTTTACATCACCCTGGAGAAACACACTAGATAATTCAGCAAGAACGTCGCGTTTTGTTTTTGATTGTAATTCTTCAACAATATGTTCTTTCCTGAATATATCTGCAATTTTCATGATTATTCCTCGAACTTCAGCTGCTTGTTTCTATGAGGGTGTAATTCCCGTCATCACGAACATATATAATGCTGACATTTTCTGTAGAAGAATCTCTGTACACAATAAAGCGATTCCTTGACGAATCAATCTCCATAATGGCATCATCTAATGACATAGGTTTCAATACCATCTTCCTCATCTCAACTACTTTTGATTCTTGAACCTCATCAATATCATCCACATATTGCTCCGCCGGAGTAATTCCTTCTCCACGTGACGCATTAGACTTATGACCCCTTATTTTTTCTTTGCGTTTCTTGAGTTGACGTTCAATCTTTTCGATTGCATTGTCAATGGCAAGGGACATATCCTTGGCTTCTTCTTTAGCATTTAAATTTTGGCCGTTTGTCATTAAATTCACTTCTGCCACATTCCTGAACTTCTCTACAGAGAGAACTACACGAGCCTCAACGGGAGTATCCATATATTTCTCTAGCTTTTTCAGCTTCTGATCTATATATTCCTTATGCCAGTTTTCTCCTTCTCTATTTCTGAAGGTTACAGAAATCTTCATAAAAATCCTCCTAATTTTTGTTTCATTGTACCTTGTTATTTACCTCTTGAGTATAAAGGCGCGCATCCTAATCTTAAAATTTACTCAGGTCAACCTGTTTTTTAACTCTAAAAATATTTTTTCCTCTTAGAGGACGGCAAAATACACATCATTTCTCTGTACTTTGCGACTGTTCTTCTTGCAATAGACACACCCGAATTATTTAATAGCTTAACAATATCACTATCACTGAGTGGTTTCTTGGGGTCTTCAGTAGTTACAATTTTCCTTATTTCTTCTTTTACACTCTTCGATGCCACAGTATCACCGCCAGTTTTCTGAATCCTGCTGCTGAAAAAATATTTCAGCTCGAATATGCCCCGCGGCGTATGCATGTATTTGTTTGTAACCACCCTGCTTATGGTTGATTCATGCATTTCAACATCATCAGCAATATCCCTCAGTACAAGCGGTTTTAAGTATGTAATCCCGTAATCAAAAAAATCCCTTTGCAGTTTCAAGATGCTTTCCGTCACTTTGTATATTGTTCTATGCCGCTGCTGAATACTCTTGATCAGCCAGGTCGCTGACTGCATTCTTTCCCTGATATATTTCTTGCTGTTTTCCGCATCGGGATAGGTGCTGATGCCACTCATGATTTCTTTATAGAAATTGCTTATTCTCAGCTTAGGTAGGCCATCATCATTCAATATTATTTTGTATTCATCTCCCGTCTTGAATACATATACATCAGGGATAATAGTATCTATTCTTTCCTGATTATATATACCGCCAGGCTTGGGATCCATGTTACTTATGATAATAACAGCCTGCAGAACATCAGAGAGGGGAACTTTTAATTTTCTCGATATATTGGCATAATTTTTTGTTTCAAGATCTTTCAGATGTTCTGTAATGATCATTTCTACAAGAGGACTTAACACTCCTAAAATTCTGGCCTGGATTAAAAGACATTCCTTAATGTCCCTTGCTGCAATACCAGGCGGGTCAAACTCCTGAATTTTCTTCAGGACATTCTCTACAAAGCTCGAATCAACAACCTCTTGTGCCGCAATTTCCTCTACTGATGCCACCAAATATCCATTATTATCAAGGTTCCCAATTATCTGCTCTCCGACCTTCATCTCCGAGTCCGAAAAACGTGATAGCTTAAGTTGCCACATTAGATGATCTGCCAATTGAGCTTTTACCATCAACATATTATCCCATGTAGGCGTTTCATCATCTTTTCGATCATACCTCACTCCCGTGGGGCCGTAGTCCTCAAGATAATTATTCCAGTCGAATTCTTCCTTACCGTCACCCTCTCCTGTAATTTCTTCTGTACGCTCAATTGTTTTAATTTCTTCACGATCAATAACAGTGTCAATGACATCGCGTTCCGATACATTCACCTCTTCTGGATATTCTTCTGACACGATTTCCTCAAGTAGCGGATTTTCCTCCATTTCTTGAGAAATCATATCAACCAGTTCAAGTCTTGATAATTGCAGAAGTTTTATTGCCTGCTGCAATTGAGGTGTCATTACCAACTGTTGTGACAGTTTCAGATTTTGTTTAAGTTCAAACGCCATGTGTTATCTCATTTTACTCGTAATTTTAATCACATACTATTTTACAGGGCGAAATCCTCTCCAAAATAGATTTTCCTCGCGATTTCTGAATTCGCTATTGTTTCTGGCTCCCCTTCTACCAAAATTGTTCCTTCATTTACGATGTATGCCCTGTCGCATACGGAAAGTGTTTCTCTTACATTATGATCGGAGATAATAACGCCGATTCCTTTAGATTTTAATTTGAATATAATTCTCTGAATATCCGCCACAGCAAGGGGATCAATCCCTGCAAAAGGTTCATCGAGAAGAATGAACTTCGGAGACGTAACCAACGCCCTCGTAATCTCGACTCGTCTTCTTTCTCCGCCTGACAAAGAATATGCATGTGCCTTTGCAAGGTGGGAAATATCAAGCTCTCCAAGAAGTTCCGTCAGACGTCGTTTTCTTTCATTATTATCAATATCCAGGGTCTCAAGAATTGCCATAATATTGTCTTCGACGGTAAGCTTCCTGAATACGGAAGGTTCCTGCGGCAGGTAGTTTAATCCTTTTCTTGCCCGTATATACATGGGACAGTGACTGACATCCTCACCCTCTAAGAAAATCTTCCCTTCATCCGGCCATATTAAACCTACGATCATATAAAAAGTAGTCGTTTTACCAGCTCCATTAGGACCTAAAAGTCCTACAACTTCTCCGGGATTTATTTCCAGATCGACTTTGTTAACAACTGCCCTGTTTCCGTATATCTTCTTCAGCCCTTTCGCTGACAATTTTCCCATTAATTCACAAGACCCGTGCAATTGACTCTGTATGCTTATAATTTCCGTTACTGTTATGACTATTTAGGTGCTTCTTTTTTTCTTTCCTTCCTGTCCTCGGGATATATTGTAGCCTTGACACGATTTTTTTCTATGCCTTCGACGACACCCCTATCTTCGTTAAGATATACTATTATTTTGTTGCCACTGATAACGTTTCTTCCCTCACTCATCACGGCATTACCTGTCATAATAATCTGTTGGGTCTCGTGATAGTAAGTGGCATTATCCCCGGTGACAATTCTATCACCCTGTGTTACTATAACATGGCCTTTCGCTTCAATCTTCTCGAGGTCTCCCATATTACCTGTTTCTTTAGATCCAATCTTTTCCGGTTCCCGCTGATCTTTTTTGTAATATAACAGAAGACGGTCCGATTTTATAATCCTATCACCCTGTGTGGCAACTGCGTTACCTGTAAAGATTACGAGTCTCTTTTCATTATAGGCATCAAGACGGTCTGAAACAATCTGTATTGGTTGGGTTTTATCAATTTTGATCTTCTTCGTACCATTTTCCGCAGCCCCTGCATATGAGAAGCAGATGAAGCAGATCATAAGGTGAATCATTATCTTTTTTTTCATATTGAAGTCCTGGTACAGAAGCTTTTATACAACATGAAGCTCCACTCCTCTAAGTGGGGCATTCCGGCGGCTTTCATAAATTTATCTGATATTTGCTTTAACCTTGGATAACAACGTCACATCCTTATCAACCAACGAAAATGACATGCCCACACCTCTTACCTGCATACGGGCGTTTTCCATTTTGACTGCCTCTTCCGTATAAATACGGCGTTCAGAATCCGAATATTTCAGAACATCTGTAGTCAGGCGGTCTCCCTTATCGGAGATGATCTCTACATTGCCCGATATCTCCATATCTTTCGTATCTGTGTGTAATTTCCCTTTATCCCCTGTCATCATAAGGATCTTACCGTCAGACATCACAAGTTTTACCCTAATCTTATCCAAAATTGCGATGTTCTCACTTTTTATATAATTCGCACTATCCGCCTTGACCTCCCATTTTAATCCTGAATCACCCACATCCGTATAATTCACATTTTTAACCTGGAGGTCTACGTTATCCGACATTATTTGAAGCAGTTTGCCTTGTGAAGAATTATTATTCTTCATAACCAGAAACACCACAACTGCTGAAACAACTATGGCTATTGCGATAGTGACGATAAATGTCTTTTGCTTAAACTTCATAATCCTACAAAAACACTTTCTCCCAAAGCCTTTCAATATTTTATATCATCCGTTTCTCTATATGTAAAGATCAAACATGATACCTGGAATGTCGATATGTGCTCTATGGGAGCGAAAAGTCCAAGCGCTATATCTGAAATTCATAACACCATGAAAATACAAATCACGATAAGTTTAAAATTTCGATATGTAGATGTGCGCTGAATAGCGAAACATGGATTCAGGATGTGAATAGATAAAGATGATACATTATGTATCCCTCGGAAAGGATTATAGACGTTTCAAGATATAAAAAGTCATATTAGCTCATACCTCATCGCCACATCACTCCATTTGTCCTTGGCTTGAAGAATCAGCTCACATACTTCCCTCACAGCTCCATCTCCACCTGAATTTTTTGTAATATAATGAACATACTTTTTTACATGCTCCGCTGCATCAGCTACAGCAACAGAAAACCCTGCCCTTCTCAGCACAGGTATATCCACTATATCGTCTCCAATATACGCTATATTTTCATATCTTAGAGACTTTTCTCGAAGAATCGCTTCAAATATGAGGAGTTTGTCATGGGTACCTTGATGAACTTCATTAATACCCAAATCTTTTGCACGATGCTCGACTACTGCTGACTTCCTCCCCGTCAAAAGGACGACATCAATACCATACCTCATTAACATCTTAATCCCGTGTCCGTCTCTCACATTAAAATGTTTTACTTCATTGCCCAAATCATCAATGATTATTTTTCCATCCGTCATTACTCCATCAACATCCAGGATAAGGACACAAACATTTTTAATTTTCTTGTACAACTTCTCCTCTATACGTTCATCCACACCTTCATCCTCCGTTATGTGCACTCCTCACCATTAGTCATCTTACGTTTTACAATTGTGTCAATCTGTAGAAGCATCTGCAGAAGTTCGAAAAGCGAATCGAGGCGTAAGGAATTCGGACCATCGCACTTGGCACTCTCAGGATCAGGGTGAACTTCCAAAAAGATGCCATCAATTCCAACTGCAACGGAAGCCCTTGAAAGGTAGGGGACCATTTCACGCAGACCTCCCGATGCCGTACCTATCCCTCCGGGCAGCTGAACACTATGGGTGGCATCAAATATCACAGGATAACCCATTTCTCGTAGAATGGGGATCGAACGATAATCCGCAACAAGGTTATTGTACCCAAAAGTCGTACCCCTTTCCGTAATCATAATATTCTCATTCCCTGTCGAAGACACCTTTACCAGTATGTTGGCAATATCCCATGGTGCAAGAAATTGCCCTTTTTTAATATTGATAACTTTGGCCTTCCTGGCAACTTCAACAACAAAGTCTGTCTGCCTGCAGAGAAATGCAGGCACTTGAACCACATCGAGAACCTCCGCTGCGTGATCGATTTCCTCGAAACGGTGCACATCAGAAAGTACATGAATGCCAAAATCCTTTTTTATATCGGCCAATATCTGCAAACCTTTAGTAATGCCAGGGCCTCGGAAAGAATGTATCGAAGTCCTGTTCGCCTTATCGTACGAGGCTTTGAAGATGAAAGGCATATTCAATCGCCTGGTAATGTTTTTTAAAAAAAGCGCTATTTCTCTTGTTGTCTGTTCATCCTCAATGACACAAGGACCTGCGATGAGTACGAAGGGAGCTGTTCCCCCGATAACCATATCTTCTATACCAATTTTCTTCGTCATTTCCAGCAATCCCCTTTAGACACCATATGATGTGCCCAAATCGACCAAGTTATGTCTCTTTTTCATTATGAATCTTGATATTTTCTCTGCAGTAATTTTACTTTTAACGCAGGAATTTTTTTTGCTGCCGTGCTCGAATCGGGGTTCAACTCATAGGCAACTCTATACGCCTTCAAAGCATCCTCATACATCCCTTTTTTTTCATATGCCGCCGCAAGACTGAGGTACACATGATCATCCTCTGCATCATACTTTAACGAAATCCTGTAGTACTCAATTTCCTTCTCAATATTATTCTTGAGGCCGTAGACATATCCAAGGCTTGAGTATACAGATGCCCTTTTGGGATTAAGAACAGTCATTTTTTTATAGATTTTTATTGCACTGTCGTAACGTTTTTCTTTCATATAAAGATCCGCTAAACTATCCAGGGCTTCCATGGTAGGGCGCGAAGATGCTAATTTTTCATATTCCCGCATGGCTTCTTTTTTCTTTCCAAGCTTATCATACGTATAAGCAAGGTTATAACGGACTTGCGGATCTTTGATCCCATGTTTGATCGACTTCTCATAATTTTCGCTGGATTGTTTATACTTCTTGAGTTCTCCATATGCAAAACCGAGATTCGCATAAATAGATGCTTTTCTGGGTGAAGATGTAACTACCTTCTCATAATTCTTGATCGCCTCGCTGTATCGCTTATTTTTAAGTTCGATATCCGCGACTCTTATCAATGCTTCCATATCACCAGGATTTATTTTCAACACCTTCTGGTATTCTTGAAACGCTTCCTGATGAAGGTTGTTCTTTTCATAGGCACCTGCAAGATTAAAATGTACAACCGGATCCTTGGGATTGAGCGATATTGACTTCTTGTAATTCTCTATCTCTTCCTTTGCCAGCCCCTTTTTTCCGTATACAAGACCCAAATTTGCATAGGCCGAGGCATTTTGAGGTTGTTTGGCAATAACTTCTCTGTACAATTTTATAGAGTCATCATAGTGACCGGCCTTAAGATACGCTCCGGCCAATGCGAGTTTAATATTTTCTACTTCTCTTGTTTTAGTTAAAACAAGCCTGTACTGTTCAATGGCATTTTTAAAATCCTTACCATTCTCATACGCTTCACCAAGTTTGAATCGGACCAAGTAATCATCAGGATTCAGCTTTAGGGACTGCTTGTAATTGCTTATGGCTTTATCCAACGCTCCAGAATTGCCATATGCATATGCGATGTTGGCATACGCAGCAGCATCATGAGGTTTCAGCTTGATAAGTTTAATCCCCGTTCTGACAGCCTTGTCATGCTCTTTTACATGTATGTAACACTTTAAGAGTTCCGTCAAAGCAGCGATGTCATTGGGATGCAATGTAAGAATCTCATTATACTGCGTTATCGCTTTCTTTGTCATTCCTGCACGAACATAGAGCGCAGCCAGTGACTTACGGACACCAATGTCCCGTTTATTCATAGTGATGGCCCGTTTGAGATACTCGATCTGAGATATCCGATTCTCTGAATTTTCCGCATACCTCAACCAATCTTGCGGAGTAATAATCACCCTCATAGGAATAGAGGCAATTATTGTATCGTGATACTTCACTGCGACATTTCCTACATCAACAGCTTCTGCATTGACGTTTTTCCCGCTGCTCTTGATAGCTTTATCAACCAGATCGATCCCTCGAAGCATGACGCCAAAATCATCCGGTCCACCAACACCTTCAATATCAACAAATATACTCCGCCCCCATAAAACATCCGTTGAAATGTCCTTCACCACAAATTCATCACGGTATGAAACATCAAATGTATCACCCTTTTTCAATCTGTAATCTTTCCCGTTTTTTTCTATATCCAGGTAATAAAATTCTGGAGGCTGTTTGAGAAAGACAAAAGAAAATGTATTTTTTATCCTCACAATGCTTCCCAGGTAATTATGATTCTTTCCCCCAAATAGGTAACCAGCAATAATAAATATTATGACTATCGCAACAATACTACCCGCTATTACTATGAATCGGCCCTGTGTATCAAGGCTTGCCCATTTTTTTATACGTATGTTACGCGACATTCGCCACCTCAATGTTAACCTCTTGGATGGTATTTCTTATGAATATTCTTTAGTCTTTCGCGAGTAATATGAGTATAAATCTGCGTTGTTGATATATCTGCATGCCCAAGCATTGTCTGGACAGAACGAAGATCAGCTCCTCCTTCGAGGAGATGAGATGCGAAAGAGTGCCGGAAAGTGTGCGGGTGTACCTTCTTCTGCAAACCTACTCTGTGTGCATACTTTTTTAAAATCTTCCAGAAACCCTGGCGTGTCAATCCCCTGCCGGACCTGTTAAGAAAAAGAATGTTTGTCGCATGTTCCTTTACAAAAATTGGTCTTGCATGATTTACATATTCTTGGAGACAGTTATACGCCGATCGCCCGATCGGAACAATCCTTTCTTTGCTTCCCTTACCCATAACAACCAAATACCCTACCTGCCAATTAATAGTGTTCATAGTCAATGTAATTATTTCTGACACACGAATCCCCGTAGCGTACATGAGTTCCATCATTGCTGTATCCCGTATAGCAAGAGGATTGTTTAAACCCGGTTCCCCCAGAAGCAGGTTCATTTCCTCCATGCTCAATGTGCCCGGGAGACGTGACCATACCTTAGCCAGTTCAATATTTGCCACAGGATTTGTGTCAATTTTTTTCTCATGAATAAGAAACTTGTAGAACCCCCTGAGGGCAGCCAACCCTCTGTTCACAGACCTCGCGTTAAGTCCTTCTTTCTTAATCTGAGCTAAATAAGAAATGACATCATCGGGAGTAACATTCGCCATATCTTTACTGCCTGATCTACAAATGAAACTGATATACCTGTTCAAATCTCGGCTGTAGGCATCTAAGGTGAGTCGGGAAACACCCTTTTCAACAGTAAGAAAATTCAGGTACTCATCAACAAACTCATTCATGATATTTTTTTAACGCAAATGATCAAAGGACGCAAAGCTTTTTTATCTTTTTCGCTTCTCCATAGTTACTTGTAAAAAGGATTTGATAATTTCTGATAGCATCTCAGAAGATGAATAGCAGTTCTTCACTATGCTGTGAAATAAAAAAGGCAGGAATAATTTTACTTCAGCAGATCGTCCAGTATGTCTTTCATCTTTTCAATATCAAACGAAACCTCTACGGCCCCGTAGAATCCGAACTTTCTGAATTCGGAAAGACTCTGATCATCTAAATAGCCGCATGCAATGATTCCTTTTACATGAGGATCGATGGCAAGTAATTCCTTCATTGTCTCCTTGCCACCCATACCGTCCGGAATATTCACATCCAGAATGACCGCAGAAAAAGACTGTCCTTTTTCTTTCGCCGATCTATAAATACCAATGGCCTCTACACCATCTTTTGCATATTCCACGTCATATCCAAGATAATTGAGGACAATACCTGTTGCGCTGCGTACCGCCTCATCATCATCCATGACAAGAATTTTCCCTCCTTTTTTGGCAGCCCTGTCATTCTCATTCCTCTTCGATAAATCCTCCGGTGGAGTTGCGGGCAGATACACAGAAAAGGTGGATCCTGCACCAAGTTCAGACTCAACACCGATAAAGCCGTCATGCTTCTTAATGATGGAATAACAAATAGCAAGACCAAGCCCCATTCCCCTCGCTTGTCCCGAAGGCTTAGTTGTAAAATAAGGATCGAATATTTTCGGCAAATCATCCGCGGAAATGCCGATTCCCTGATCCCGTAATGACAATTTTACATACTTGCCTTCTTTCAGGGGTAGACCGTTTCCTGCTGTTACAATGACGTTTTCGGCATAGACATGTAGTACCCCACCTCCCGGCATAGCTTCCCGGGCATTGACAACCAGGTTATTGATTACTTGCCGGATCTGCACATCATCCATTTCTGCAGGCCAGAGGTCATCGGGCAGGGAATATTCACAATTTACATTAGATCCAGAAAGTGAAAGATTAACGGTATTCACAAGTAATTGCGATATTGAACCAATCTTTCTTGACGGCTCTCCTCCCTTCGCAAACGTTATGAGGCGATGGGCCAGTTCTTTCGCCTGATGTCCGACTTTTTCTGCAATTTCGAGACCTTCTCCCAATGCTTCCTGCTGTTCATCAGTAAGAGATATTTTCGCAAGAAATATATGGCGAAGCATTACAGACAGCAGGTTGTTGAAGTCATGGGCGATTCCTCCTGCAAATATAC
>DNUI01000117.1:0-3559 GCA_003508565.1 Syntrophaceae bacterium | reverse complement strand
AGAGTTTCTATGGCGCCAACCAGATTTCCCTTAGTATCCCTTATGACCGCCGCCGTGAATTGAAGCCATTTCCCTGTATCCCCCAGATCCGGGAAAAAGTCCGTCGCCTCGTATGCTTCATCCAACAGCCTTGATTTCATAAATTTCTCGAAATACCATTGAGGAATCTCATCGAGGGCTTGATCTACAATCAAGTCTGCCATGCAGGGCCTCTCTTTACTGTAGAAAGCCCTCCAGTAGTGTGTTGTACCTACTACATCTTCCGCTTTGATGCCGCTCAGTTCCTCCAGCGCCTTGTTCCAATACATCACCCTGTGATCTTTCCCGATTACAAAGGTTGGAATCGGAGAACTCTGAACAACGCTCTGCAACCGCAGCTCGCTGTTTCTGAGTTCCTCTTCCGCATGTTTACGTTCCGTAATATCCTCGAGGGTCTCTATCGCACCAATTACCTCTCCGTAAGAATCTCTTATCACCGCCGCCGTGAAGTGCAGCCATTTCCCTCTTTCTCCCAGCTCAGGGAAAAAGTCCGATGCTTCATATGCCTCCTTTATCAAACTGGACTTAATATACTTATCAGGATACCAATGAGAAATCATCTCAAGCTTCTGATCCACAAGGAGGTCCGCCAAACAGGGCCTCTCCTTCCGATAGAAGGCCCTCCAATGATCCCTTGTACCAATAACTTCGTCAGCGTTAATGCCACTTATTTTTTCCAATGCCCTGTTCCAGTATAATACCCGGTGTTCTTGTCCGATTACAAAAGCAGGGATAGGAGAACCCTGGATAACATTATGCAATCGCTGCTCGCTATCCTTGAGTTTTTCCTCTATTTGTTTGCGGTCGGTAATATTTTTGGATACGACGGTCACTGATATAGTTTCGTTTCCATCCGGACTTTTCACGGGACTAAACGTGCGGAGAAAAAACTGACCATCTCTCTCACTCTTATATTCATACTGGACAGGTTCTCCTGTTGTGAATACCCATTCCGCGATATCACAAAACTCTTTTGAAGCTTCCTGGGAATGAAAATCGCTATAATACTTACCGATGACCTTTTCTAACGGAAGACCAAACCGTGATAGATGGCCTTCATTCATTAACATGTATCGGAAATTCCTGTCTATCATATACATTGAGTCCGCCGTGGTGGCTAGGGAGCGGTACTTCTCTTCGCTTTCCCGCAAGGCAGCCTCTGCCTGTTTCCGTTCCGTAACGTCTTCTGTGACACCATCAATCCACTTTATTTCCCCGTTGTATTCAAATTGCGCAACGGCAGTGACGGAAACCGTGATTGGCGTACCATCCTTTTTGCGAAGCGCTAATTCCTCGTTTCGGACGTAACCAAGTTCTTTTATCTTATCGACAAACTTTTTTCTGTCCTCCGGATCTCTGTAGAGTTCCATAATAGTAATCTTCATAAATTCTTCGATGGATTCATACCCAAATATTTTTATCATGGCAGGGTTGACCTGTAGATAGCGTCCCCTGTGTTCTCCGGTACTTCTGTACACACCGACATTTAAATTTTCGACGAGCGTCCGGTATCTTTCCTCGCTCTCCCGAAGGGCCTTCTCCGATTTCCTAATAGAGTAGAAATGAGGCGCAAGCAATGCGACACCTGTCAGTATGACAACAGATATAAACACACCCACCACATGATCGATGAAGCTGATTTCATGGGTAATTCTTATGGAAAAAAAAGGTGCGACATCGAAAATGCGTCTCAGGGCCATGAGAAAAAACCCTGCAGCAATCAAAATCCAGGCAGTACGGGTTTCAGTAATTTTGATGAGTCTCACTGCCAAAACGGCTGCCGCAACTTGCAGTAAAACAGAAATGACTAAAATAAGTTCCATCATGTCCGTAGTATCTCACTCCACTTCACATATATGCGCGCTTTTTCTCGCATAAATGCGCACGATTTCAAGTCGATGGCATAGAAAATTGTGCTACACAATCATATTGACTTCCGCAAGACCGATAACAAAAAAAATAGCGCTCAACTGGCGAAGTATTCTATACACATATTTACGAGTATTTTCAGCGGTCAATTTTCTATCACAAAAAAACACCGATTCAAAGAAATATTTGGCTTTTATGGTGTGACTGGTCTTGGATATTACCTTTTTATTCATGCTATCAATGGCGCATGTTAAGATTTTGTAATTTTTGCGAAGTCGTCAAAAATGTATTGACATAGACCAGAGCATATGGTAAGCGCACTCCCGTATTTCAGGAGTTATGACGCGACAGCAAACTTGTATGTCATTATTATCAGCAGGAGTACTGAGTAACTATTTCTTCAGACCGGAGCTTACATTGACCCTCAATGAAATAAAAGATCTTCTTGATGCGGAAGTCATCATCGGTGAAAACCAGTTAGACATGGAAGTGAAAACCGCTTTCGTCGCTGATCTGATGAGCGATGTTCTTGCCTTTGCGACCGCAGGAAGTCTTCTGATTACAGGATTAACAAATCCCCAGGTAGTGAGAACTGCTGATGTGCTTGATATTGCGGCTGTTATCATGGGTAGAGGGAAAAAGCCTTCCCCGGAAACGTTGCAATTAGCGGAGGAATTGAATATCCCCATTCTTTCAACGAAATTCATTCTATTTGAAATTGCTGGGCGATTGTACTCACATAACATCAGAGGCTGTATAGAAAAAGTGGGGACCAAATAGATATTATGGTGGATGAAAAGCCATTGTATGACGGCAGTTTTTCGGTTGTTGGCGGCAATTTTGACAATGCTGGAGAAGTGTCAAGCAATATTAAAACGATATTGAAGAAGATAGGACTTCCCAGTGATATCATCAGGAAAGCTGCCCTTGTGGCATATGAATCAGAAATTAACATTGTTTCATATGCGAGAAAAGGGATGATTCGACTGTGCGTTTCGCCTCAATGCATCATGATAGAGGCAATTGATGAAGGTCAGGGAATCCCCGATATTGATCTGGCCATGCAACCTGGGTGGTCAACAGCAAATCAGAAAATTAGGGAAATGGGGTTCGGCGCCGGAATGGGACTATGCAATATTAGAAGCTTTTCTGATGTATTCAATATTTCATCCGAAGTCGGCAAGGGAACTCACTTGAAAATGATCATCAAAACAAATAGCAACACTTTACAGTAGTTGAGAGAAGGAGCCGATGGCGTGGATCTGGAATCTATCGTCAAAGCCTTGAATCTAAAAGTAAGATCCGGCGAAGACAAACTGAAAACAGAGGTACGGGGAGGATACACGGGAGATTTGTTGAGTGATGTCATGGCGAACAGTAAAGAAGGTGACATCTGGATTACCCGTCAGGTTCATCAGAACATCGTTGCCGTTGCCAGTCTTAAAGACCATGCCGGGATTGTTCTTGTTCAGGACAGTGAACCGGCAAAAGACACTCTTGAGAAGGCAATAAAAGAGTGTATCCCCATACTGGTATCAGACCTGTCCGGTTTCGAAGTTACGGCCAGGATATACAACCTCATTAAAAAAACTGATTAAAACCGGTACAAATGTAAAGAAAAGATCATGATGGTTTTTTCTTTAGTGTGGAA
>DNUI01000010.1 GCA_003508565.1 Syntrophaceae bacterium | reverse complement strand
GCTTTGATCAGTTAATTGACATGATGATCGAGTCTGACATGGAGCTCGCAAAAAAAGAAAAGACGCTGAAAGATGCCGGATACATGAATTGTGAAATGCACTAAAATGTCATTGAAAGATAAAAAAATAACCGTTACTGGCGGGAAAGGCTTCCTGGGTTTGCATGTGGTTGAGAAACTTAAAGAGTACGGATGCGCTCATTTTGATGCCATCAGTTCTTCAGACTACAACCTCATCAACCTCGACGACATTAGGCGGATGTATGAAGATAAAAAACCGGATATCGTTATTCACCTGGCTGCCAGGGTAGGCGGCATCGGGTATAACAAAGAAAATCCGGCATCCCTGTTCTATACAAACCTGATCATGGACACCCAGCTCATTCACGAAGGGTACCTGAGAAACATCGAGAAGTTCGTCGCTATAGGAACAATCTGCTCATACCCGAAGTTCGCTCCTGTCCCCTTCAGAGAAGACGATATCTGGAATGGCTATCCTGAAGAAACAAATGCACCGTACGGTCTCGCAAAAAAAATGATGTTAGTGCAATCCCAGGCCTACCGGCAGCAGTACGGGTTCAATTCCATATTTCTGCTCCCCGTAAATCTTTATGGACCCGGCGATAATTTCGATCCTAAATCTTCCCATGTTATCCCAGCGTTGATTAAAAAATGTATCGATGCAAATCTGAATAATGAAAAAGAGATTGTCGTCTGGGGAACCGGGGTGGCGACACGCGAATTCCTCTATGTGGAAGATGCCGCTGAAGCCATCTTGTTAGCCGCGGCGGCATATAATAAAAGTGAACCTGTCAACATTGGCGCCGGCTTTGAGATATCGATAAGAGACCTCGTTCATATGATTGCTGAACTAACACAATTTAAAGGAAAGATTACCTGGGATGAAACCAAGCCTGACGGCCAGCCACGCAGAATGCTTGATACCATGAGAGCCCTCCAGGAATTCGGCTTTCGTGCTAAGACAAACCTGCGGGATGGTTTGAAGAAAACAATAGATTGGTATTATGCCTCCAGATCAGAGGAACAATAGATATGGATAATGTGAATGAATTTGATGAGATTTCCGAGCTGAAAGAATTTCAGCGCGTGCAGGACATACTGCAGGATATCACGGATTTAATCAATACCGCAGAGAATACACAACAGGTGATCGGAGGCACGAAAGATCATATTTTAAATCTCTTCAGGGTTGAGGCAGTTACTATATATGCTGTAGACCGTTCAAAAAAAGATATGTACACCTTTGATTCTGACAGTAACCAGCCAGGAGAGTTAAGGCTGCCCATCAACAAGCGAACCATACCGGGTTATGTCGCCGCTACCAGAAACTCTGTAACCATTTCTGATGCGTATGATAAAGATGAACTGAAAAACATTGACAAGGAACTGACTTTCGATACGGAGTTAGACATAAGAACAGGTTTTTGTACGAGACAGGTCATGGCTGCTCCCATTTTATACAACAACAATTTAATGGGTGTCATTCAGATAATAAATAAGGTCGATCCTTCCGTCGCATTTGCGGAGGAAGAACCGGTGATATTGCACGATGTTGCAGAAGCGTTGGGAACAGCTTTTCACAAACACCAAAAAAAGGACCCGTCGAAAATCAGGGGGGTAAAATTCGGATACCTCATCAGTCAGAATTTAATCAGTGAAGAGGAATTGGAAAAAGCAAAGAACGAAGCGATAGCCAATAAGGAACCACTGGAAACCATATTAATAAGAAAATACGATATTTCCAAGAACAATATCCGTAAATCACTGGAAGAATATTATCAATGCAGATTTATCTCATTTGATCGGAACACTTCAATTCCGGACTATCTATTAGCAAATCTTGAAAAAAGACTCCTGCTTCGTAACCTCTGGATCCCATTTGAAGAAGTTGATGGTTGCCTGCATATACTTGTTGATGATCCCCATAACAAAAGGAAACGGGAATCTATCGAGAGTATTTTGAATTTAAAAACGTTAAAATACGATGTCGCCTTGCCGGAAGACATTATTAAATTCATTAATCATTCATACCAGGAAGATGTTGCTGAACCACCTGAAATTGATACTGCTGAAAAAGATGATAAAGATGAAGCCGCCTTTGATAGTGAAGCAACCGTCCAGGAATCAGAAGAAGAACTGATGCAACTTGTTGACGACGGGGCAGTCACCGATGACGATGAGCAACGAACCAGAGAGCTTGAGAGCACGGTAATCTCCGAGTCACTCCATATGGCCCCAAAAGCTGCCATAAAGGAAACATTTGTCAAAGAATCGGACAATGAAATCATACAGCTTGTAAACAAGATAATAAATGAAGCATATACTAAAGGAGCTTCGGATATTCATATCGAACCTGACGCGGAAGCGGGGAGCGTGGGCATCCGTTACAGGATTGATGGCGCATGTATCAATCATCTTACCGTTCCGTATAGTTACAGAGCTGCTTTGGTTTCCAGGATTAAAATTATGTCCAATCTCGATATAACCTCGAGAAGGATACCCCAGGATGGGAAGATTAAAACAAAGAGCCCCGACGGGAAGACAATCGAACTGCGTGTAGCCACAGTACCGACTACAGAAAATCTCGAAGATGTAGTGATGCGTATTTTAACCTCGGGGAAATTAGTGCCCCTTGAAGCTATGGGATTAACTAAAAGAAATTATAAAGAACTGCTCAAGATCTGTGAAAAACCGTACGGGATAATTCTTGTGGTCGGGCCTACCGGCTCGGGAAAAACAACAATGCTGCACGCAGCCTTACGCCATATCAATACATCAGACAGAAAAATATGGACAGCAGAGGACCCGGTTGAAATTACCCAGCGCGGACTGCGACAGGTTCAGGTGCACCCTAAAATTGGATTCGATTTTGCAGCCGCCATGCGGGCCTTCCTCAGGTCTGACCCTGACGTTATCATGGTTGGTGAAATGAGGGACTATGAAACATCCAAAATCGCAGTGGAAGCCTCACTGACGGGGCATTTGGTCTTCAGCACCCTGCATACGAACAGCGCACCAGAAACAATTACCAGGCTTCTTGACATAGGAATCGATCCTTTTAACTTCTCCGATTCTCTCCTCGGTATTCTCGCGCAAAGGTTGGTGAGGACACTATGCAAAAAGTGCAAAGAAGCGTATCACCCCTCACCTGAAGAATACAAAGAAATAGTGAGCGCTTATGGCAAGAATTTGTTTGATAAACTGAACGTGCCTGACCAAAAAAGCCTGATACTTTACCGTCCAAAAGGCTGTGATGCATGTGGCAATTCAGGGTACAAAGGCAGGATGGGTATTCATGAGCTTCTCATCAATACAGATACAATCAAAAGACTAATCCTCAAACGTGAGTCTATTGAAACAATGCGGGAAAATGCCATTTTTGAAGGGATGAGAACACTGCTTCAGGATGGTATCTCAAAAGCAATAATAGGCCTCACCGATTTGAGGCAGGTATTCAGGGCATGCATAAAATAACACCATGTGCATGATACACAAATGTTACAGAATCTATTGCATGGGAGTGTCCAAGGGATGCCCCTCCAGAGAGGGGCCCTGTGCGAAAGATCTCACGGTGAGATCCTTTCAGCGTCCACGGCCGTTACAGTTGCTTTCGCAACCTCAACCGGTTCCTGTTTGAAGACAATCATAAACGGTATCTGCCCTTTCGGCAAGATCTTGTCATCACGGGGAATAGATGATAGAAGGCGTATATCTTCTTCTTTAAGCCTCCCTAACGCTTCATTGGATAGCATATTCCCGCATGAGGATATTCGTGCAGCCACTAGTCGCCCATGGGAATCAAAAAGCTCTCCCATAACCTTAACTTTTGCTATAGGAAAATCAGCCTGATTGACTGCTGTACCTTCTATAATTCTGAGGTTTCCTAATGATTCATTCTGTATGAATCGTTGCCTGACATTTATACATTCGATCTGATCAATAATAATATTCCGTGCGTCCTTTTGTTCCCCCAAGAGCCTATCCAACAGGGGGATATTGGAGCGCATCCATTCTATGGTTTGATAGCCCGCATCGGGATATAACCATAAATAACCCTGTGTTATGATAATAAAGACTACGAAGAGGCCGACCACGCGTAATCGGGATCCCTGTAGATTTTTTTTGCTTTCCTTCGCAACTGCCCTTTTGGCCTTTATCCCTCGATCTGCCGGTTGAGGCTGTTTTTCGGCCTTGATTCCTGTAGGGCCCAAGCTTTTTCCCGTAAGCTTTTCTTCTTTTAGTATAATGTGTTGTTCTTCTCTTCCTGTAGCTTCTGCAGGCGCTTCTTGTCTATCTATAATGATTTTCTCCTCATCTGCAGAATCCTTCCTTTCCGGTTCACCATGCGCTGATACACCATCGTAAGGCGCTCGGATCATAATGGCATCTCTTGCAGCAACTGGCTGCGATTCCTTTATGGCTTTATCAGGCAAAAGGGGGGCTGTAACACCGGACAGGAATGCATCTATATCCTCTTTTTCACGAAGCAAATCTATTGCTTCATCGTGATCTTTTCCTGTCAACGCTTCCTGTACTTTTATTATTGCAGCAGGTTTTTCTCGCACAACTTCATCAGACAACAGGATACCCGTGATATTTAACAAAAAAATATCCAGCTCCTGCTTTTCATGAATCAAATCAAAAGATTCATCTTTACTAGTCATGCGCTTTCCTGTTTCTTGGCGTTTTGTTGTCACCTGATTACGAACCTGGACCTTTTTCATCAACCCCTGGTTATTCGGCTACCCGGTCGATTCTTGACATCACGGTCTGGCAGACTTATTTTTATGAGATTATGGCAGATAGTGCAATTGATTATGACCACCTTTTCTTTAATCTCATTATTTTCTATTATATATCTTTCCCCGCACTCATCACAAAATACGACCATTTCAATATTCCGCCCGGACAGACCAATTTTTTAATTAAGCGAAGAAATGCAGCATTATTTCAACACTACAGAGAGGGAAACACCGGTACAATGCTGTACACGTCATGTTCATTTATTTTTCCCTTCTCCAAAGTTTCAATTCTGCTCTTAGTGCACTGAATTCCGCACTGATTACTTTTTTTATCTCCTCTACCGCAAATGCAAATGCCTCGTGCGGGGTCAGTTCCGTACCCCCTGCGGTCGGTGCTGATTCTTTGAGTGCACGAATAGTTTCCTTCCCGGGTGACTCTTCTTGTGTCTTTGATAAAATGATCGGTTCCGCAATCATATACCCTTCATCTTTTTTGGTTATTGCCTCTTTTATATCTTCACGAGGCACTTCTCCCCTGTCCCGTGCATCTTCTCTCTTTACAGCAAGGTCTACGGTTTCCACCCATTCTTTATATTTTTTCGCGTCATTACACAAGATTTCGTGCTTTTCCGCATCTGCCATTTCTTTCGTTAATAACACTTTTTCAAGATTATCATACACAGCCATAAGCAATTTTACAGAAATATAATGGGCTTCCACTCCTTTGACTCTTATATACCTTCCTAAAAAATGCAGTATCTTGAGAAAGCCGAGAATAATTTTATCTTCTGCAAATAATTCACTTA
>DNUI01000120.1:3846-6040 GCA_003508565.1 Syntrophaceae bacterium | reverse complement strand
TCTGCTTCTGTTCATTTAGGCCAGGTGCGCCTGTCAGGAGAACCATATCTTACTCATCCCATGGAAGTAGCCGGCATACTAGCTGATATGAAGCTTGATGCAGCAACCATTGCCACAGGCATACTGCATGATACAGTGGAGGACACGCTTGCTACCCTTAAGCAAATTAACGATGCTTTTGGTAAAGAAATAGAATTTCTTGTAGAAGGGTTAACAAAGATAAGCAGGATAACGTACGGGAGCAAGGTTGAACATCAGGCGGAAAATTTCCGGAAGATGATATTGGCAATGTCTTCAGATATCCGGATACTTCTGGTAAGGCTAGCCGACAGAGTGCATAATATGAGAACTCTAATGTTCCAAACGCCTGAAAAACAGAAGTTTATCGCTGGGGAAACCCTTGAATTATATGCACCTCTGGCAAACCGTCTGGGAATTAACTGGATGAAGATAGAATTGGAAGATCTTGCCTTTCGCTATATCAATCCGGAAGCGTATTATGATCTTGTCAGCCGTCTGGCGAAAAGAAAAGATGAGAGAGAACAATATACCGAAGAAGTAAAAAACATCATTCAAAGGGAAATCGATAGATTCGGGCTGAAAGGTCAAATTGAAGGAAGAGCAAAGCACCTGTTTAGCATTTGCAGAAAGATGGAGGAACAGCGTATAGACCTTGATGAAGTTTATGATCTGATTGCCTTCAGAATCATACTCGATTCAGACAGAGAAAGTGAATGTTATGAAGCGCTCAGTGTTGTTCACGCTCTTTGGAAACCAGTGCCGGGACGTTTCAAAGATTACATCGCTATGCCAAAGGCAAATAACTATCGTGCGTTACATACGACAGTAATAGGTCCACATGGTGAAAGGGTGGAGATTCAGATAAGAAACAGGATCATGCATGAGTGGGCGGAAGAAGGGATCGCCGCACACTGGCGGTACAAGGAAGGACGATCATACAGAAGCGATGACGACGATCAGATTAAGAGATTGAGAGACTTACTTGAAGTTCAACAGGAACTCAAAAACCCCCGGGAATTCATGTCTAACCTGAAGATGGCCCTTTTTCCTGACGAAGTATATGTGTTTACACCGAAGGGTGATGTCATGGCCTTTCCCCAAGGGGCTACTCCTATTGATTTTGCCTATAGCATTCACACCGACATAGGAAACCAGTGCATTGGAGCTAAGGTAAACAGAAGCATAGTTCCCCTTAAGTATATGTTCCAGAATGGTGATACTGTGGAAATACTCACGCAATCAGGTCACCATCCCAGTAAGGATTGGCTGAAATATGCGGTAACATCGAGAGCCATATCAAAGATCAAGAACTGGGTAAAGACGGAGGAAAGAAAGAAAAGCATCGCCCTTGGGAAAGATATTCTGGAAAAAGAGTTCAGAAAGAATCATCTCAAATTTGCTCAAATAGTAAAATCTGAGGACATAAAGAAATTTTTTCATGAATATTCAATTGGATCCCTTGATGATTTAATGGCATCTGTCGGTTATGGGAAGATATCGGCCAAGCGTGTAGTACATCAATTTTTACCGCAAGAAGAGATAAGGACCGACGAAGAAACTATCATAAGGGAAAAAAAGAAACGTGCACCCTCATCCGTTGGCATTTCGTTGACAGGGATAGAAGATATCATGGTCCGGTTTGCGAGATGCTGCAATCCAATCCCCGGTGATGAGATTTTAGGATATATCTCTCGGGGGAGGGGAGTTACCGTTCATACTGCCAGTTGTTCAAGTGCCGGGAAAATGGACCCGGAAAGAATTGTTGATGTCGATTGGAACATCAAAGAAAAACAAACATATCCTGTTAATATGAAAGTTTTTTGCCGTGATAAAAAGGGCCTCCTCGCAGAAGTCAGTACAGTAATATCATCTTTAGATATTAATATCAGTCATGCCGAAGTAGAGACAAGGCCGGCGGACATGCAGGCAGTATTGAGTTTTAAATTAGACGTCAATGATCTGCAACAGTTTATTCAGGTTTCATTAGCGATAAAAAAACTTAAGAGTGTCATTTCCGTTGAGAGAGTCAGAAAAACTTAACAAAAGCAAAATGTATGAATATATCATTCAATGTTTATGCATTGACAGATAGTACATATTTGAAGTATGAAACGCAGACTAAAAAAATATTTATCAAGACCTTTTAAAATTTATATTTAGTGTCAATTTGGTG
>DNUI01000120.1:0-3725 GCA_003508565.1 Syntrophaceae bacterium | reverse complement strand
GAAGCAGGGAAGGCACGTGGTCATAATAGATCCTGCACACGGCGGGAGCGACATTGGAATCAGATTGTCAGATAAGGAGTATGAAAAAAATATAACCCTCGCGATCTCTTTAGCATTAAAAAAGGAACTGGAAAAACTCGGAAATATTCGTGTTCAGATGACAAGGGTATCAGATAAATTGGTATCTTTTTCAGAAAGGAAAAAGATTGCAACGTCAACACAAGGGGAGTTGTTAGTAAGTGTTCACATTAACGCAGGTTTTGGTAAAAACTCTACAGGATATGAGATATATTATGCTGGATTTAGAGATGCACAAACAGCGCAGAGTAATTCGAAAGAGATCCTTAAGGACATGGCGAGAAATAAATATTTAAACGATTCTATAAGATTAGCTCAATTGATACAGAAGAATATGGATAATATATTCCCGAGAAAGAGTAGAGGAATTAGGGACGCTGCTATCCCAGTTCTTGAAGGGTTATCAATTCCGGCTGTTATTGTAGAAATAGGATTTGCTACACATCCGGAAGACAGAAAAAAATTGATGGATGTGAAAACGCAAAATACTATTGCCCATGCGCTGTATCAAAGCATTAAAGATTTTTATTAGTAAGGAAAATAAAGTGGAACATAAAGGTTAAGGATCAACGCCGATTATGAGGGTTCATGGACGCAAATGGAATGAAATTCGAGAGATTAAAATCACCAGGGATTTTCTAAAATATCCTGAAGGGGCTGTGCTTATTGAAGTAGGGGATACAAAGGTCATCTGCACAGCTACAATTGAAGACAATGTTCCCGCATTCTTAAAAAACACTGGGAAAGGCTGGTTGACAGCAGAGTATTCTATGCTCCCCATGTCAACTCAGAGCCGTACCGCACGTGAGTCAACAAGGGGCAGAGTAGGGGGCAGAACCCACGAAATTCAGAGATTGATCGGTAGATCACTGAGAGCAGTTACCGCGTTGGACTCTTTCGGTGAAAAAACAATTTATATAGATTGTGATGTGATTCAGGCAGATGGTGGAACAAGGACTGCTTCAATAACAGGTGGATTTGTTGCCTTGGTTGATCTTTTCCGTTCTCTCAAACGAAGAGGAGTCGTGAACGAACTATCTGTGGAAGATTATGTAGCAGCGGTAAGTGTTGGTGTTGTTGATGGTCAGATTTATCTCGATCTGGAATATGAAGAAGATGCAAGGGCGGAAGTGGATATGAATTTTATAATGACAGGGAATGGGCGTTTCATAGAGATTCAAGGTACCGCGGAAGAGGCACCTTTCAGCCGCGATATGCTTAATAAAATGACTGATACTGCTATCCAAGGTATTGCGGATATTACAAAAAAGCAAGTGGAGGTATTAGGTAAATTACTATAGGGCGAATCATCTTAGCATCTAAAAATGAAGGAAAAATAAGAGAAATTAAAGATATGCTTGTAGGCATGAGTATAGAGGTTCTTTCCCTTAATGACTATAAAAATATTTCTGATATTAATGAAGATGGCAAATCATTTTTTGAAAACGCTCTAAAAAAGGCACAGTTTATATCTGAACTTACGGGCGAAATCGTGCTTGCTGATGATTCAGGCTTGGAAGTAGATTATTTAGGTGGAGAACCGGGTATTTACTCATCAAGATACTCGGGAAATGACGCAACCGATAGTAGTAATATACAAAAACTCCTTAAGAGGTTGGAAGGAGTGACCATCGAAAAAAGAGGCGCTTCATTCAAATGTGTACTTGTTCTATACAGGCCGGATGGCAAATATTGGTCCTTCGAAGGAAGTTTGCAGGGGATTATCAATGAGGAACCTGTTGGAAACGGAGGCTTTGGTTATGATCCAGTTTTTTTTCTGCCAGAGCTGAAATTAACAGTGGCACAGATTCCGGAGGAGTTTAAAAATAGAATTAGTCATAGAGCAACGGCTATAAATAAATTCAAAGAAGCTTGTAAAGGAAATATTTTTTAAGATATAAGAATTCTTCCGATTAAACGGGGCGTAGCGCAGCCCGGTAGCGCGCCTGCTTTGGGAGCAGGATGTCCCAGGTTCAAATCCTGGCGCCCCGACCATTAATATCGAGAGATTACGATTCATCCTATCTTCATTATCTGGTAATCAATTTCAAGAAGTTCAATATAAAATTGATTCATCCTTATCCAGGTAACCTAATGTATACGTCTCAGATGTGTAATCCCTTACTGCAATTTGTTCGCAGGATATGCAAAATTTCCTTGCTGGTACTTTTCCGGTCCAAAAAATCATTTTTTCATGTTTCATCTCGCACTTGGGGCATATACAAGGAGTTAATTTCGGCTTACTAGGTGTCCAATTGTTATCCTTACATCTTGTGGCCATTACCCTCACTCCTTTCTTTATAGAAACTGTCTTAATCACCCTTGGATAAGGTAGCGAGCGAACGGGTAATAGGATGATTTCTTAAGGATAAAAGTTTCTCCGTAGTTTACTGCGGAGGGCTTCTATTACCAAAGCAATGTTAGGCAAAGGTAAAGCAAATGAAATCCTGTAGTTCGCTTAAAACGTATGTAAAGAATGGATAGGGAATCAGGTAATTTTATAGTTTTATTATAAGAGATAATCAGCAAATTTGCCTTATAATTTATTATATGTATTTTATTAGGTGAAAACATATAGTTTTTTTATTTCACAATATTTTAGACATTCGAACTAAAGATATAAATAATAGCGAGATTTCCAATAAATACTAAAGCCAAATCAGATATTGTCGATAATTATTACCAAGAAGGAAATGATCATGAGACAAAATATGAGAGAAAAGATTATTCACCAAAGTATCCATAATTAGACTTCAAATATTCATGATCACGAAAGCAAAAAAAGATCGAGGCCCTCTGTATGGCCTTAATGTGTATAGCGTTATCTGGGATGGAACAATAAGATTAGATCACGTCATGACAACAGTACTCTACATAAAAGCTCTGTGGGAATTGGCAGATGAAGTGTTCAAGAAAGTGTGGTTTGAGTACTTCAATGTAAATAATGAACTATGGAGAGATAAGATTGAAAGATGGACCGTACTTTCCGATAATTCTGTCGTTTTAATTCTGAAAAACCACCGTTCAACAGTAGATATTGCGTGCAGCATTGCAGTGTATTTGCATAATAACTTAAAAAAAGAAGAGGAAGCATTCTTTTCTCCTGTATATATTGTTATTGACTCAGGAAGCTTTCTATGGGCAGATGAAATCACACTTCAGGATGTGCATATACCATGGAATGAGATGGAAACGGGGAATGTCTACATTTCGCAAGTTGCGTACAACATCCTCATAGAGTATTGTCCATCCCTTCCTACCCTAATAGAAAATACCGAAAAGACCGGGTCATTCATCAAACTTACTGCAAATAATCATCGTGAGGAAGAAAAGGTGCATCTTTTTCTGCATCATGATGCCTTAAGTCAGGGTGAATGTACTCCCTGTTATTATTGTGGCAGTAAAAAACATCTGGCTGACAGGTGTCCCTCAAAAGAACTGCCTGAAATCACTAACGCACTAAACAAGCTGGGATATAAGTCGATAGAGGAAATAAACAAAATATTTTTTGATTATTTTACAAAATCAAGCTCTACTCATGAAGAATTGGAGAATGATCGTAATAAGGATGTACTGCTTGCCCATCAGGTATTTTATGATCTCAAAAGAACTTTTCAGCTCAGGTTTTTCCGAACCATATGGGCTAC
>DNUI01000029.1 GCA_003508565.1 Syntrophaceae bacterium | reverse complement strand
CTCCTATGAGGTCAGCGTGGACGGGGGAAGGATCGATCTTGGTCCTACCGAATTAAAACTGTTGCTTTTTTTTACCCGGCATCCCGGCAGGGTATACACCAGGGATCAGCTTCTTGATTATGTATGGGGAGATGAAACATTTGTGGAGCCAAGGACTGTAGATGTCCATATCAGCCGCCTGAGGCTGGCCATAGAAAAAGATAAAGAAAAACCACAGTATATCCTCACCGTGAGGGGTATCGGGTATAAATTTGCCGATGAGAAATAAATCCGCTCGCGAGCACAAACACCTTCGCGTGCCGTGGGGTAAGTGAGCACTCCAAAAAATTTACCGCACGAAAATGGCTTTTTAATTTTCTTGACAAAATCGTCAACCTTAAGTAATAAAAGCCGCTTTACTGATATGTGTGTTGCCTGAAACATTCAGAACGTGAATTCAATTATGAAGGAATTGAATCTGATTTTGACCATTCCATATAATATCATTATTGCAACCGGGCTGGACATAGCGGCTACACTGTTCATCTCACTCCCGAAAAGTATGCCTGATATGCGACACACTGGCCAGGTAAGATATTCCGTCGGGTCTTGTTCATTGAACTGCACCGATACCGTTGCATACGGTTGACCAAAATAATTGCAAAGGCAAGTGACGCAGTCGCAATGATACTCTTATGCTGGAATTCGGGTGACCATGATTTACTGTAGCTGTGCAATAGATAATTAAGTGTATTGAGGAGGGATAAAGGAGGTTATGGAAAGTCTTGTAAACTATTCTGTGCTACTTGGAGTTCTCGGGTTGATACTGGCATTCGTGATTTACAAATATGTGATGTCCTTCTCCCCGGGAAATGAAATCATGGTGGAACTCATGAATAAAATCCATGACGGCGCCATGGTATTTCTGAAAAGAGAATATCAAATAATCGCGGTTTTTATTATTGTTGTTGCCCTCATCCTTTTTTTCTCCCTTGAGACAAAGATGTCTGCGGTCGCCTTTGTGTCAGGTGCTATCGGTTCTTTGCTGGCGGGACTGTTTGGCATGCAGGCGGCTACCTATTCCAACGCCCGGACGGCCAATGCAGCTGCAGAACACGGGCAGGGCAGGGCATTGACCGTCGCCTTTTTCGGTGGGTCCGTCATGGGATTGTCTGTTGCCAGTTTAGGCTTGATCGGTCTGGGAATTTTCTTTTACTTTTTCTCCGGGAAAGATCCCTCGGTAATCAACGGATTTGCCATGGGGGCCTCTTCCATCGCCCTGTTTGCCCGTGTTGGTGGCGGTATCTATACGAAATCAGCAGATGTGGGTTCTGATCTCGTGGGGAAGATAGAAGCGGGCATACCCGAAGACGATCCGAGGAATCCTGGCGTCATCGCGGATAATGTGGGTGATAACGTCGGTGACATCGCCGGCATGGGGGCGGATCTCTATGAATCTTATTGCGGTTCCGTCATCGCGGCCATCGCCATCGGTGCGACAATGGGCGCGTACAACATGGTGTGGATGTCTTTACCCCTTCTGCTGATTATGGCCGGGCTGATTTCATCGGTGATCGGTATTGGATTATTTAACTTTTTGAAAGGTTTAAAGCCGCAGGCGGCGCTGAGCAATTCTCTCTACATCGCGGGAGTGTTCTTTATCATTTTCTCCTATTTTGTCGTAACATATTCTACGGGCGGCATGTCTGAAGAATACCTGAAAAGCATCGGTATGATCAGCAAAATGGGCGCCTTCTGGGCGGTTATCCTGGGGATTGTCGTCGGAATGCTCATTGGAGGGATCACGGAATACTACACGGCTCACGGCCCCGTTGTCCGGATCGCAAAGGCCTCGCAGACCGGCCCGGCAACGAACATCATCGCCGGCGTCGCAGTGGGTATGGAAAGTGTCGCCTTACCGGTTTTTTTCATTGCTATCGCCATATGGGTTTCCTATATCTGTGCCGGTATCTATGGTATTGCTATCGCCGGGGTAGGCATGCTGGGTACCGTGGCCATGACCATGTCCGTGGACAGCTACGGCCCTATTGCGGATAACGCGGGTGGTATTGCCGAAATGGCTCATATGCCGAAACAAACGAGGGAAATTACGGATGGTCTTGATGCAGTCGGAAACACGACGGCGGCTATCGGAAAGGGATTTGCCATCGGTTCGGCGGCGTTGACGGCGCTCGCCATGTTCGCCGCCTACACAGCGACTGTGCGAACGTTTCCGGGCTTTGAAAATTTCGCCCTCGACCTTACGGAAGCCCATGTGATTGCGGGTGTATTTCTGGGAGGGATACTGCCATGCATGATCGCCGCCATGACGATGACCGCGGTAGGCGACGCGGCCTTCGATATGGTGAATGAAATCAGGAGGCAATTCCGGGAAATCCCCGGAATCATGGAGGGGAAAGGTACGCCGGACACGAACAGATGTGTCGATATCGCGACGACGGCATCTCTGAAAAGAATGATCATTCCCGGGATTGCTGCCGTTGTATCACCTGTGCTGGTAGGCATCTTTATAGGTCCCCATGCCCTGGGAGGGTTTTTGGCAGGGGCCACGCTTACCGGTGTTGTTCTGGGTCTTTTCATGGCAAATGCGGGAGGTGCCTGGGATAATGCGAAGAAATACATTGAGAAAGGAAACCTTGGGGGAAAAGGTTCTGATCCGCACAAGGCATCGGTGGTCGGAGATACCGTAGGCGATCCTTTCAAGGACACGACAGGACCTTCCATGAACATCCTGATCAAGTTAATGTCCGTCGTATCATTGGTGACAGCGCCTGCTATCGTGGTTATTTACAAATTGATTTATTAAAACGTATCGTACTGAGCAGGGAGGGGGCATACCCCCTCCTTGTTGTGCATACGCACCCGCTCATCCTGTCTTCCCGCGTAAAAGCATTACCGTGAGCCTCCGGTATATGCAAAAAAGGAGTGGGGAAAAAAAGATAAATCATACAATAAAGTTGACATATATAATCTAATCATCTATCGTTTTTAACAAATTAGATATTGACAAAGGGTCCAGAGAGTATTCTCTGGAGGAAAGCAAAGTTGGTCGGGCCGCCACGTCAAAATAAAATCGAATTTCGGTTTATTTTTAATAAGCTGCCAACTTTCATCCTTTTCATTCTTTATATTTTCAAAAAAACAACTACATAATGATCATACATAGTGTGATTTTATTTCTGGAGGCAGTATGAAAGCAAAAGATTTAATGATTCCCATTCATGATTATCTCACACCTGACAGCAGTCTCAAGGAGGCCGTCAATCTTTTCCGGACTGCCGTACGGGGAGAGCAGCAGGTTGGCGTTATGGGTTTGACCGTACTCGATGCAAAAAGAACGCTTGTGGGGATACTTTCCATGACAGACATTCTTAAGGCGGTCTATCCTTCCTACATGTCCATGATGAATTTAGGTGACTTCACCTGGGACGGGATGCTGGAGTCCCTTGCGTGCCAGGCGGGAGATAAAAAGGTGGGGGATTTAATGACGAGGAAGGTGATCACGGCTCGGGAAGACGATCCCCTCATGGAGTGCGTGGACAACTTGCTTAAAAATCGTGTCAGGCGGATGCCCGTTCTGAACAAAGGAGGAACGGTAATCGGGATGATTTATCTGCGCGACATTTTTTTTGCAGTCACGCAGGCCATGCTTGACGAGAGTTGTAAATTGAGGTGAGCAATGGTTCAAGACGTTACCGCAGCATCAACACAGATAGTAATGGGGTCTTCCTTCTGGATCGCGACATCGATTTTTATTCTTGCCTATGCCCTGATTGTCTCGGAAAAGATCCATAAGACCATCGTTGCCATCTTCGGTGCGGCCCTGATGATTGTCATAGGGATTGTGACCCAGGAGGACGCCTTTCATTCCACTGAACTGGGAGTTGACTGGAACGTGATTTTTCTCCTTGTGAGCATGATGACCATCATCAACATCATGAAACCTTCGGGAATCTTTGAGTACATCGCCATCAAGAGCGCCAAATGGGGGAAGGGGGAGCCTTTCAAGATCATGGCGATCTTCTCGGTGGTAACGGCGGTGCTCTCGGCGTTTCTGGACAATGTGACGACGGTGCTCCTCATTGCACCGGTGACGCTCCTCATCTGCCAGGCCCTGGAGCTCGATGTAATACCCTACCTCATCACGGAGGTTCTCGCCTCCAACATCGGCGGGACGGCAACCCTCATCGGAGACCCGCCGAACATCATGATTGCCTCGAAGGCGCAGCTGGACTTTATGGCGTTCATCTACCATCTGACGCCGGTTATTATCATTACCATGATCGTTTATATCTTTACCCTGAAGCTGGTATTTGGGAGGAGGCTCGCGGTGAGGGAAGATCTGAGGCAGCGGATCATGGCCATGGATGAAAGCGAAGCGATTAAAGACCCGGTGCTTCTGAAAAAATCCCTTATTGTCTTGGCCGTTACGATGACCGGTTTTGTTCTCCACGGGATACTCCACCTGGAGCCGGCGACCATTGCCCTGTTTGGCGCGGGACTTCTCCTCCTGGTTTCCGGGGTGAAAGAACCCCATCACATCCTTGCGGAAGCGGAGTGGGCGACGCTCTTTTTCTTCATAGGGCTGTTCATCATTATCGGTGGTGTCATCAAGGTCGGTCTCATCAAGTGGATGTCCCTGCAGGTGCTGGCGCTTACCGAGGGAAACCTTTTTGCGACGAGCATGGTCGTCATGTGGTTTTCTGCGTTTGCCTCGGCGATTGTTGACAATATTCCCTATGTGGCAACGATGAACCCTTTGATCATCGATATGGCAAAACAGCTCTGGCCGAACCTTTCGGGCGTGGAACTCCTCCAGCATCCGGAACTGATGCCCCTGTGGTGGTCGCTGGCCTTGGGAGCCTGTCTCGGAGGGAACGGAACGGCCATTGGCGCCTCCGCCAATGTCATTGTCGTCGGCATCGCGGAGAGGTCGGGGAATCCCATCTCGTTCAAAAAGTTTCTCCTCTACGGAGTGCCCTTCATGATCCAGACGGTTATTATCAGCACGATATATGTGTGGCTGCGGTACTACGTTCTGCAGGTATAATGTACATCTTCTCTCTGTTCGTTTCGCTTTTGTAGGGCGGTAATTGTAAAGACTCTCATGGTACACGGTTTCCTTTGGAATCTGAGAATTGGTGATGAAGGAAGGGTCATTGTTTGAAAAAAATTGACATATACTGTTTCATTATATAGTATTATTCGCAAAGTAAATATTCTTTGCGGGTTCAGGGAACATTCTCTGGAGGGTAAGGCAAGCTGGTCGGGCCGCCACTGTTGTGAAACAATTGGCGGCTTTTTTTATGCGTTGACATCTCTCTCACTTCAGTCCCTTCCTTTCCATGTCATGCATGGAACAACAGGGACGATAAAACAACCGGATACCATCATTGGATTCCATGGAGGTTCTATGAAAGTAAAAGATATAATGATACCTATTCATGATTACCTCAGGTCTGAAAGCACTCTCAAGGAGGCAGTAAATCTTCTCAAGACAGCCAGACAGGGAGAAGGACAGTTTGGTGTCATAGGATTGCCCGTTCTGAATGAACAAGGAGCGCTTGTCGGTATGCTCTCAATGACGGATATCCTCAAGGCAGTCTATCCCTCCTACATGTCCATGATGAACCTGGGCGATTTTACCTGGGATGGGATGCTGGAATCCCTCGCGTGCCAGGCGGGGGACAAGAAGGTGGGAGATCTCATGACCAGGAAGGTGATCACGGTGAGGGAAGACGATCCGCTCATGGAGTGCGTCGATCGAATATTGAAAGGCAATGTCCGCAAGATGCCCGTTGTGGATAAGACGGGGAAAGTGGTGGGGATGATTTATCTGCGGGACATTTTTTTTGCCGTCACGCAGGCCATGCTTGACGAGAGTTGTAAATTGAGGTGAGCAATGGTTCAAGACGTTACCGTGGCATCAACACAGATAGTAATGGGCCCTTCCTTCTGGATCGCGACATCGATTTTCATTCTTGCCTACGCCCTGATCGTGACGGAGAAGATTCATAAGACCATTGTTGCCATCTTCGGTGCGGCCGTGA
>DNUI01000197.1:2001-2765 GCA_003508565.1 Syntrophaceae bacterium | reverse complement strand
TAATCTGACGTTGAAATTGGTAATCCGCTGTGTGTACGTGGGGGAATCGAAACTTTCAGGCTCGACGAAGCTCAGCATTAATTTTTTCATGGAATCGCCGGCGGTGATCTGATGCCGTAACTCATAATGGATGGTGGATGCCATGTTGCCCTTGACCGTAAAATTCTCGGCCAGCACCGGGATGGCTGTCAGGATCATCAGGGTCATGAAAAAGGCGTGCAAACTTTTCTTCATCGGATGCCTCCCTTGTCGAAGATGTACGTCGTAAAATAATAAAAGAGATGGGCCGTGAATGTCAACAGAAACAAAATCCGCTGTTAATCAGTCAATACGGTCTGATAAAAACTTCCTTTTCTTATGGCGAATTATAGGAAACGCGGTCTTGCATGTCAAACGAAATTCGGCGGTACAATGGGGGATGCTGATCCGAGAATTGCAGAAGGAATATTCAGGAGAGCCACAAAGATGATCATTGCACAGTGAAATTTTGTATCCATGCAAGAAAGGCAGACAGGTTGACTACGGGGGGATACACGTAACGAAAAACAATTACTGGTTTTAGGGTGCCCTCACTGTAACTTCTTCCGGAACTCTATCCGGGCCTCGTTGGCCATGCGGACCAGTTCCCAGTAAGGGGCCCTGTAGCCACGCTTTTCCCGGAAAGCGGCTTCTTGGACGAGCACTTTTTGCTTGATTTCTTCGTGCCGTGCCGCCAGCTCCAAATTGCGCAGCGCCGCAGTTGAGTCCATCCCTTCCGGGATTGG
>DNUI01000197.1:0-1870 GCA_003508565.1 Syntrophaceae bacterium | reverse complement strand
TCGAGGTCGGCCGGGGCCTGGGTCTCGAAGTGAGTCACCCCGAAGTAGGATAGCCACTTTACAACTCCCGGCGAGGACATGTGGGTCGTACCCTTCCAGAGTTCGACGCCGAGCGGACGATATGCCGATGATGCAACCTCCGAGCAGAACTGCTTTGAGGGATCCTTGTAGTCCATCTCGAAATCGTACGGGATATGCCGTGCCTTTACGTCTTCATACGCCCGCTGGGCAGCCTTGTGGGGCAACATGGGATCATTGTTCAGATGAAGCAGGTCGGGACGCAGTCGCAAGACCATGATCCGGAGCTTTTTGTCCCTGATGTATTCGTCAACGCGGGAGATCACAACACCCCTTTCGATATGCGATTCGATGATGGCGGGCTCACCCGTTTTTTCTTCCACGTAGAAAAGGGCCACGTGGGAGAAGTTTCCGGGGTAATCATTTCCCCGGGCGATCAGGGCCGACGTGGGAGCGCCACCGCGGGAAACCAGGATATCACCACTGTGGAGATTCAGCGTGCGGAAGGTATAGGAGGGGGTGACAGAGGGCACCTTGTCCGCCAGGATGAGGCCCGGGTAGGAACCTGCAGGCGACTGGAGCATGACTTCTTCCAGGGCCGCCCGTCCCCCGTAAATCAACCGGTAGAGACGGTCCCGTGCGACATGGTCGTTCATATCCCAGTGTTCTGACTGGCTTTTGAGCAGGCTACGGGTCCTCGTCACCAGATCGATATAATCCTGGAGCCTCTCCGGGCAGGCGGCCACCATGGTCCCGAGACTGAAAATGTTTTTTTCCAGCTCGGTGAAGATCGTCGCACCAGGCCTGAACTGCGAAGTAGCCAGCGTTGCCAGGTATCGCTTATCTTGACGAAAACCAGCGTCAATCGGCTCCTTGAGTCCATCGCACCCGATGTTTCGCGCCTGCCGGAAGGATGCCTCAAGGGCATTCCATGTTGCGTCCTGTCTCCAGGTGAAGGGCTTCCCTGCAACCCCCTTTGCGATTGGCGGGTCCGGTGCGGGGATGGAAAGCAGCATGAAGAAAAAAATGGATGCCAGGAGAATCCCGACAAGTATCTTCTTGCGATTCGTGGGATGCATCACCGCGTACCCTCCATTTCCAAGCAGGTTGCTTGCCTTCTTACCCTTTCATTTGATAGGAACTTACTTTTTCATGGGGGAAGTATAAGACAAGCGGTTTTATGTGTCAATACAATGCTGACCATTGATTGCCTTTTGATAAGGATACACATCCGTTATAGTGATGTGATGCTTTTTATGGGAAGAACGAGTAATGATAATGGCATCGTTACGCCTGATAGGTGATGGGTTTTAATAGCGGGAGCATAGCGGGATATATTGATCATACAAGAGAAAAGGGGCTACAAAGTGAGATTTGTAACCCCTTACCTTTATATGGCTCCCCGGCGCGGACTCGAACCACGGACCCGATGGTTAACAGCCATCTGCTCTACCGACTGAGCTACCGGGGAATAGTCGGATTTTGTAGTTTGTAATAGTATACAATCTTTATAAAGTCAACCGTCGTCTCGAAACCTTTACAAAGAATCTCTCTCTGAAGAGGCACTCCTCATGTGAACCACAAATAAATTAATCATATTGATACGTTTTCTCACCGTTGGCGGGAAGAAGTGAAAAAATCTTGCTAAATCCCTCCAAAGCAGATATGAAAAAGCCAATATAAGTTGCGCCTTATAATACAAGACAATCCTCTTGTCAATAAATGTTAGCATCATTTTTTTCTTTAACGAAAAGGGAAAACCATCCTCTGCACTGTCTGTGCATTTGTTTTGCAAATTCTTTATGCTGTTTTTGAGGTGATGGTGTATTTTTAGATTGCGCAATATCTTTTA
>DNUI01000005.1 GCA_003508565.1 Syntrophaceae bacterium | reverse complement strand
AGTTTTGTTGTAAGGAATTATATGGCCTACACCGGCAGAAATCCTAAAACTGGGAAGAATATCAGAGTTGCTCCCAAGAAGCTGCCTTTTTTCAAAGTCGGTAAAGAACTTAAGGCGAGAGTTGATGGTAAGGCGTAGTGCATCCATTCGTTATCGATAAACTATAATCTACAGAAATTGATAAATAGAATAACGCTAAAATATAGGGGTCATTTTATGATCCCTTTTTTAGCTTAATCATACCGTTGTTATGCAGATCTCCCCGTTTTCCCCCTCCACCTTGCATGCAAGGCAAGGTTTGCAGATGTGTTCATCATTGTAATGGAGCATAAAAGGACTTTACAGGTACAGTTAGTGTTTTGAATAATCCGCCATTGACTAATTTGGATGCAGATGAAAAAAAGAAAGGATTTCCGTATCTTCATTTTTTTCTCTTCTTGATTACTCTTTTAAGCACTCTTATCGCTGGAGCCTTACAGCAGGGGGTCAACCTGCTTGACAATCCCTTAATGATTTGGAAAGGAATACCTTTTTCTTTTACTCTTCTCATGATTCTGGGGGCTCATGAATTCGGCCATTATTTCATGTCCAGGAAACACAACATCGATGTGACGCTTCCGTACTTCATACCAGCACCGTCTTTTATAGGCACTTTTGGGGCATTCATCAAGATGAAATCCCCTATTATGGACCGTCGTATCCTTTTAGACATAGGGGCTGCCGGTCCTCTTGCAGGTATGTGCGTGACAATTCCGGTCCTGTTGGCAGGTCTATGGCTCTCAGAAATCAGGTACGAAACGGTTGATTCGGGCATTAATCTTGGCTCATCAATTCTCTTTTCCGGTATGAATTGGATGGTTCATGGATTTTTACCCGATGATGTAAATCTTATTCTTCACCCCATAGCGTTTTCTGGATGGATTGGTCTGCTGGTTACCTGTTTGAATCTGCTACCCGTAGGTCAGCTTGATGGTGGCCATGTCGCGTATGCGGTTATTGGTCCGAAACAGCGGGTTGTGGCGAAGGTTATCATAGCTGCTCTCGTGGTAGTCGGCATTAGCGGCTGGATCGGCTGGCTTATATGGGCAGGCATTTTGTATGTTATGGGATTAAACCATCCGCCGGTTGTATATGACTGGATACCGCTGGACAGAAAAAGGAAGGTTATCGGCTGGCTCACATTATCGGTATTTGTCATGACCTTTACGCCTGTGCCGTTCTGATTTACATCAATCCCTCTTCACGAAAACTAAAAAACCTGTTTTCTCCAACAATGACGTGATCGTGGACAAGGATATCCAGTATCCTCGCCGTGTCCTGGATAGTTTTTGTTAAGCGGATATCTGCATCGGAAGGTTTTACATGGCCCGAAGGATGATTATGGACTAGTATAATAGCCGAGGCCTTTTGTTCCAGCGCATTTTCCAGTACTTTTCTCGGATATACAACGGCTTGATTTACAATACCTTCCTGAATGGTTTCCATACCCGTGATTCTGTTCTGGGAGTCCAGGTAAATTACACAAAACCGCTCCACCTTCAGTCCACCCATGGAAGTCCTGCAATAATCCAGGAGCTCTCTTGTGCATGTAAGCTGCGGCTTTTCTTTCGCCTTTTCTTTGAGGTACAAAGACCCCATGTCCTTTACAAGTTTGATCAGAACCGCCGTATGCGTGCCTACGCCGTTTATCCCTTCCAGATCACGTATACTTGCATCCATGACGCTCTTGAGGGAACCGAACATTTTCAAAAGGTCTTTCGCCAGAGGTTTAACGTCTTTTTGCGGGATTGCATAGGAAAGGAGAAGCTCTAATACCTCATAATCATGGAATGCATCGACACCTGAGATAGAAAATTTATTCTTCAAACGCTGACGATGATCTTTATAGTGGGGTGTATCAGAAGGTATTCTCACGGGAATATTTGTGTATCCTTTTTTGGTATGTGCACAGAACCTGAGTATCATGTCATCACTGCAAACATAGCTGCTTTCCTTCATTCCTTCCACCAGGGGAGGGAATGAAAGACCCTCTCCCCTGATGGAAAAGAATAAAGATGAGGGTTATGCCCGCTGGGGTCTGTCCTCAAATGTCTTACGGACGGGAATATTGCGCAAAAAGGTGACCGTTAAATCAGCCGAGATTCGCGTTCACGAAATCCCAGTTGAGAAGATTCTCAATGACAGCGGTCAGGTAGTCCGGCCTCCTGTTCTGGTAGTCTAAATAATATGCGTGCTCCCAAACATCTATAGTAAGAAGAGGCTTGAGGCCATGCGCGATCGGTGTGTCCGCATTGGCGGTTTTTGTTATTTTTAGCTTAACCCCATCCAATACCAGCCATGCCCAACCGCTTCCGAACTGGGTTACACCGGCATTCTTGAATTCTTCTGCGAACTTTTCGTAACTTCCCCAGGATGAGTTGATTCTATCAGCGACGGCTCCGGCGGGTTTGCCGCCGCCCTTCGGCTTTATACATTTCCAGTAGAACGAATGATTCCAGACCTGCGCTGCATTGTTGAAAAGGCCGGCCCTAGAAACATCCCCCGCTACTTTATTGATAATCTTCTCCAAAGATTCATTGGCTAGATCTGTTCCTTCTATCAATTTGTTTGTATTGTCCACATATGCTTTATGATGTTTCCCGTGATGGTACTCCAGGGTGTGTGCACTGATGTAAGGAACAAGAGCGTCCTTCGCATAAGGCAGGTCGGGTAATTGAATAGCCATAATTGTTCTCCTTTCTTTTTTTATGAATATACCACATTGAAGTTTATCGATGCAAGCGATGACATATTTCAAGTCTGTTGAAAGTTCTTATGTGAAAAATGTGTTGACTATATATTACCCTTATATTAATTTATCAAGAATAATAAATACTCGGGATAATTGGAAAGATTGGAAAAAAAGAATATCTTTATTCAAACATTTGGCTGTCAGATGAACGTCCATGATTCGGAAAAGATCGTTGCGTTGATGGAGGGGGCAGGATATGCATGTTGTGATGATATAAGGAAGGCGGATCTGATTATCATCAATACATGCAGTATCAGAGAGAAGGCTGCACAAAAAGTCTATAGCCAATTGGGTCGACTAAGACAATTAAAAAGGGAAAAACGTGGACTCATTCTTGCGGTGGGAGGGTGCCTAGCTCAGCAGTGGGGTTCTAAGTTCATAGAAAAAATACCTTTTCTGGATCTTGTCTTTGGCACACATAACATACATATGCTTCCCGAACTAGTAACAAGGATCGAAAAAACCAAGGTACCGGTAGTGCAGATAGAATTCCAGGAATCTGTAAAATCGCTCAATATTCCGGCTCTGAGCAACAGGGGGAAGATAAGTGCGTATATCACTATTATGCAAGGATGTAATAATTTTTGTTCTTACTGTGTTGTGCCCTATCTGCGGGGCAGGGAAGAGAGTAGACCCTTTTGGGAAATTGTGGATGAAGCGAAAACTCTTGCATATAATGGTATCAAAGAAGTTATTCTCCTTGGGCAGAACGTCAATTCATATGGTACAAGTAATAGCAATGGACATGGTTTTGCTGATTTGTTACAGGAAATAGGTAAAATAAGCGGTATCGAGAGAATAAGATTTACCACCTCTCATCCCAAAGATCTTTCTGATAAACTAGTGTATTGTTTTTCAGAGACTGATAAAGTATGCGAGCATATTCACCTTCCTGTACAGGCAGGTTCCGACCGTATCCTTAGAATGATGAACAGGGGTTATACAATTAGTGATTATTTTGAAAAGGTAGATAACCTGAGGTCCGTGTGTCCTGAGATCAGTATTACTTCAGACATTATTGTAGGATTTCCCGGTGAAACAGAGAGGGATTTTCAGGCAACGATTGACATGATGAAAAAAATCAGGTTTGATAATGTATTCTCCTTCAATTACTCAGAACGCGAAGGCACTGATGCGGCAAGACTTGGCGACACGGTGAGCAAAATTGTCAAGCACGAAAGACTGCAATTAGTTCAGTCTCTTCAGGAAGAACATACCCTTGAGAAACATAAAGCACGTGTGGGTAATGTTGAAGAGATCCTTGTTGAAGGTGTGAGTAAAAATTCGCGGGAAGATATGACCGGGAGAACAAGGACAAATAAAATCGTGAACTTTAGAGGGAACCATAGAATTATCGGTAAAACCGTTCGTGTGAGAATAACCGATGCGTATCTCCATTCCATGAGGGGCGAGCCGGCTGAAGAGGAGGTTACTACATGCTAATAAAGATGAAGGTTGCTGGATTAACAATAGATCCTCTCACAAATACACCTATTGTAATCTTAAAAGATATTGATGAGAAAAAAGCCATTCCTATATGGATAGGCCTTTTTGAGGCCAGCGCTATTGCAACGGAGCTGGAAAAAATTACTTTTTCCAGGCCAATGACGCACGATCTCATATACGAGATTCTGAAGGCTATGAAAATCGATGTAATCAAGATTGAAATTCATGATCTTAGAAATAACACTTTTTTTGCGAATATTCACTTACTCAAAGATGAAGAGACAATAGTGATTGACTCCAGGCCCAGCGACGCAATAGCATTGGCTTTAAGGGCCAATGCCACGATATTTGTTGATGAAAAGGTGATTGAAAAATCAAGGAATGTTGATTTTGGCAAGAAGATAACAGAGCTCGATAACTTAAAAGACGATAAACTCAAGGAATTTCTGGAAAATCTTTCTCCGGAGGATTTTGGCAAATATAAAATGTAAGGGGACTGATTTTTCCCAGGAATCAGAAGCAGTTTATATATCGCATACGCGTATCAAGGTATTTACCGCATTCTATCTTACATAATGCAACATTAGTTTGGAAATAACCTTAATTAATATTAGTATTGCCACGAAGGAGTACGAAAGTGCTTGAATCCTGTAGCGAGCGCGTTCCCCGTAGCTTGCTTCGGGGTAAGCGAGCGAATGGGTAAAATTATATTTCCTTACGGATCGAAGATTCTCCGTAGTTTACTGCGGAGAGCTTCAATTTGGAGAAAGGTCGTGGCTCTTATTTTTTCAGAGATATGAAAAGAGAAATCGAGAATTTCGGAAATTACATGGAAATTGAGAGGGGCTTCTCGCCGCATACCAGGATAAATTATCTTGCCGATGTGAGGCAGTTCAAAATATTTCTTGACGCAAATAACATTTCTATAAAGAAAAATGATACGAGCGATGAGATTAATATCGATTATATAGTGATCAGAGCCTATCTAGGATCACTCTATCGTGAAAAGCTCAAAAAGGTAACCATAGCAAGAAAGGTAACAGCCCTCAGGACGTTTTTTGATTATCTTCAGCGTAAAGGGAAAATTAAGGCTAACCCGGCCCAAATGGTTCAGGCCCCCAAGATAGAAAAATATATTCCTGTATTCCTTTCTGTGGATGAAATGTTCAGTCTGCTCGACGCGGAAAGTATTCCCAATGCTATCGGTTTCAGAGACAAAGCTATTATTGAGCTATTTTATTCTTCAGGAATTCGTCTTAGTGAACTCGTTGGGCTGAACATGGGAGATATAGATTTTCATCAGGGCTTGATCAAGGTCCGAGGAAAGGGGAAAAAAGAAAGGATAGTCCCCGTAGGTGTGAAGGCCCTTACGGCGATAACCGCATATATTGAAAAAAGGTACGAAATATCGAAGAGAAATGTCGACAATGATTCAGATGGCCCAATATTTCTGAGTACTAGAGGTTCAAGACTTACGACAAGGAGTGTGGCAAGGATCCTCGATAAACTGGCAATGCTGAGCGGCTTAGGGAGGAAAATCAGTCCCCATACACTGCGCCATACATTTGCCACGCATATGATGGAATCGGGTGCCGATCTAAGGGCTATCCAGGAATTTCTTGGTCATGAAAGCCTCTCCACAACACAGAAATATACGTCCGTCACTGTAGGCAGGCTTTTGGAAATTTATGATAAAGCGCATCCTAAAGCAAAGGACAATCATTCCGGCAAGAAAGGTGTTCATATAAAGACGAAAAACCTACATAGTAGAGAGTAATGTACAGGACTTATCCGGGGAGGTGTAAAGCTGCTCATGAAGATAAAGGGTACCACCATATTGGCCTTGAGACATAAAGGCAAGGTTACCGTTGCCGGTGATGGTCAGGTTACTATTGATGTAACCGTCATGAAACACGGTGCGAGAAAGGTTCGCAGGTTGTATAATAACCAGGTGATTGTTGGATTTGCGGGTGCTACAGCCGATGCGTTTACCCTTTTTGACAGATTTGATCAGAAACTTGAACAGTATAAAGGGAACTTGTTGCGGGCCGCTGTAGAACTTACAAAAGACTGGAGAACCGACAGGATATTGAGACACTTGGAGGCATTGATGATTGCCGTCAGCAAGGAGCATTTTTTAATCATATCAGGAAACGGAGATGTCATAGAATCTGACGATGATGTGATGGCCATAGGGTCGGGGGGGCCTTATGCTCTCGCGGCAGCGCGTGCCCTCGTAAGGCATTCTGATTTAACAGCCACGGAAATAGCAAGAGAGGCTATGAGGATTGCATCGGGAATATGCATTTATACGAATAACAACATTACCGTTGAAGAGCTCGATATGCATCAAGCACCAGACGACGGGGGCAATAAGAAATGAGGGGTAATGATTCATATGGCGTCTAAACAATTAACACCGAGAGAAATTGTGGAGAGATTAGATAAGTATATCATTGGTCAGGGTGATGCCAAAAAGGCGGTTGCCATTGCCTTGCGTAACCGTTGGAGACGTCAGAACGTATCAGAAGAACTGAGTGAAGAAATCTCTCCTAAAAATATCATCATGATCGGGCCGACCGGTGTTGGAAAGACAGAGATTGCCCGAAGGCTGGCGAAACTGGATAATTCGCCTTTTTTGAAGGTGGAAGCATCAAAATTTACAGAGGTCGGGTATGTAGGAAGAGATGTAGAATCCATGGTTCGAGACCTTGTTGAGCTTGCAATAAACATGGTGAAATCAGAGGAACAGGAAAACGTTAAGCCGAAGGCAGCGGAGATTGCCGAGGAAAGAATTCTCGATATTCTGCTCCCACCAAAACCTGCTGAGAGGAAAGTGGAAGATCTCATCTCGGATAAACATATCGAAATGCACGACGTGGAACAGGTTCCGCAAGTTGATAACACTCGCGAAAAAATGCGCAGGCTTCTTCATGAAGGGAAGCTGGATAATCGATATGTCGATTTGGAGATACAGGAATCCCGGAGCGGTCCGATGATAGAGGTATTCACGTCTTCAGGCATAGAGGATATGGGATTGAATATAAAGGAGATGTTTGGAAATATCTTTCCTCAAAAGAAGAAAAAGGCGAGGGTGAAAATTCCGGAAGCGCTGGAAATACTGGAAAAGGAGGAAGCCCAGAGACTGATTGATATGGACAAGGTTACGAAAGCAGCCATTGCAAGGGTGGAGCAATCGGGAATTATATTTCTCGATGAAATAGATAAAATTGTAGGAAGTGATTCAACACATGGTCCGGACGTCTCTCGAGAAGGTGTGCAGAGGGATCTCCTGCCCATTGTGGAAGGCTCTACTGTCAATACACGGTATGGCATGGTGAAAACTGATCATATACTTTTTATCTCTGCAGGGGCATTTACAGCATCGAAGCCCTCAGATTTAATTCCCGAGCTTCAAGGGCGTTTTCCCATCAGAGTGGAGCTCGATTCACTAGGAAAAGATGAATTCATCAGGATTCTCACGGAGCCGCATAACGCTCTCATTAAACAGTATATAGAGATGATTGCAACGGAAGGGGTTACTCTGTTATTCAAAGAAGATGCTATCGCCGAGATAGCAGAAGTGGCCGCGGTAGTGAATGAAAGAACGGAGAATATCGGAGCCAGACGGCTCTACACAATTATGGAAACATTGTTAGATGAGATTTCCTTCAATGCCCCCGAGATGGCTGGGCAGGAAGTGGTGATTGACGCGAGTTACGTAAAGGAAAAGCTGGAAAACATCATCGAGGATGAGGACTTAAGCAGGTATATTCTCTAAATTGGAGTTTGGATATGGATAATGTAGAAAAATCCATTGAGCGGGCCGAAATTCTGCTGGAGGCGCTTCCCTATATACGCCGGTTTTATAACAAAACCATTGTCATAAAATATGGCGGACACGCTATGGTTGACGAGGACCTGAAGAATCAATTCGCCAGGGATGTGGTTATGATGAAGTATATCGGCATTCATCCCGTGGTGGTCCACGGGGGCGGCCCTCAGATTGGTGATTTTTTGAAGAAACTGGGCAAAGACTCCACGTTTGTGCAAGGTATGAG
>DNUI01000150.1 GCA_003508565.1 Syntrophaceae bacterium | reverse complement strand
GATCTGCAGGGCGTTTCGATCCTTGAAATCACCTTCCGGCACATAGCCGGCGCCGGAAATGTCGAAGAATGTGTTGTCTGTGAAGATTTGCCTGACAGTCATTTCTCCTTTGGTAAGCGTCCCGGTCTTGTCGGAACAGATGACCGTTGTGCAGCCGAGTGTTTCGACTGCGGGCATCCTCCGAACAAGGGCGTTGCGCTTTGCCATCTGGTGCATGCCGATAGCGAGCGCACCGGTCACAATTGCCGCGAGCGCCTCCGGTACGGCGGCAACAGCGAGGGAAACCGCAAACATGACCATTGCGACGAGGAACGTGAAATCGATCACGCCGGAGAATGCCTCCCGTGTAATACTGACCGCAGCAACCAGAAAGCAGATGGCGAATGAAATGATGCCGAGCCATTTGCCGATCTCTTCTGTCCGTTTTTCCAGGGGTGTCTTTTCCGTCTCGATGCCGGCCACCTCTTCGGCAATTTTGCCGAACTCTGTCTGCATAGCCGTTGCCGTAACGACCGCCTTTGCCCTTCCGTAACTGATTGTCGTTCCGGCAAAAACCATGTTTTTGCGGTCGCCGACAGAAACGTGCTCCGGCAGGCAGGTACAATGTTTGCCCACAGGCATTGATTCCCCCGTCAGCGGTGCCTCGTCGCACTTGAACGAAAATGCTTCAATCAGCCGCGCATCTGCAGGTACGCGGTCCCCCGCTTCGAGGAGAAGAATATCGCCAGGAACAAGCTCTTTGGACGGTGCCTCGATTCCTTTACCGTCACGGAGGACGGTTATTGTAGGCGAGAGCATATTTTTCAGCGCTTCAAGGGCCCGTTCTGCCCTATATTCCTGGGAAAAGCCGAGGATGGCGCAGAAAATAACGATTATAAAAATGAGGGCTGCGTCGAAATGCTCGCCGACCAAAGCCGAAAGCACCGTTGCAACGAGGAGGATAACGATGAGAAGATTCTTAAACTGGTTCAGAAAGAGCGCCAATGGAGATACCCCCTTCTCTTGCCTCAGTTCGTTGTAACCGTACATTTTAAGCCTCTCTGCAGCAACGTCCGCAGCAAGCCCCCGCTGTATGTCCGTTTCGAGAAGCTCCAGTACTCTCTCGGTGTTTAGAGCGTGCCATATTTTTCCGGTCATAAAATCCCTCCGGGTTATTTTTTACGTAACCGTCAGGTCGTCTTTATTATCATAGCACCAAGAACGAATCCATATAAATGCGGGCTGGAAAAAGACCATGGTCCGCCACGCGCAGCGCTTTGTGAAACAATCTAGGACTGGTATGAGCAAAAACGGCATAGTGGGAACTTGTTTGGAAGAATGGCAGAAGATGACGTGAATGTGAACTTTTTTGGTGTACGTAAATTTCTTATCAATAAATATAGTAAAAGACAGTTCATCTGGACGATTGAGGTTTGTTTTTTGATTGATAATATAATAGTATTTTAACCTGTTGAGCTTTGTCATTAACTGGGTGATTACATAAACCGATCATTCCTTATCAACAATTATAAGGGGGTATTATGGATACGTTCACTTTTGGCATAACCATGACTATTGTCGGCATGGGGAGCACACTCCTTAGTCTCTGGTTCCTGACCCTGATCATCAATCTCCTGAAACGTATATTCCCATACCGTGAGTCAGATGAAAAAGGAAAGGAGGCTAAATCATGATTGACGCATTACTTTCAGGATTAAGCGGCCTGGTTATGGGGTTCGGCCTTTTAACCATTGAAAACATCATCATGATGTCGGTCGGCTGCGCACTCCTTTATCTGGGCATCAAAAAGAATTACGAACCGCTTCTCCTCGTTCCTATTGGGTTCGGAGCTTTACTGGTGAATATTCCCCTGGCAGGCATGATGGCGCCGGATGGCCTGCTCCGGCATTTTTATGATGCCGGCGTCATGACGGAGATATTTCCCTGCCTGATCTTCATCGGCATCGGCGCCATGACGGATTTTGGCCCTCTCCTGGAAAATCCGAAGATCCTCCTCCTGGGGGCAGCGGGACAATTCGGGATATTTCTGACACTCGGGTTGGCCCTGCTGTTAGGATTTTCACAGCTCGATGCAGTAGCCATAGGAATTATAGGGGCGTGTGACGGTCCAACATCTATCTATGTAACCTCCAAATACGCACCCCATCTGCTGGGAGCGGTATCCGTGGCAGCGTACGGGTATATGTCCCTGGTGCCTCTCATTCAGCCACCCATCATGCGCATTCTCACGACGGATAAGGAAAGGAAGGTGAGAATGGAGTACCCGAAAAAATCCGCTTCCCCGGCGCTAAAGATTCTTTTCCCCGTGGTCGTCACAATTGTGACCTGCCTGATCGCCCCCATGGGGACGCCACTCATGGGAATGATCATGCTGGGAAATCTCATGAGGGAATCCGGTGCGGTAAGCCGCCTTACAAAGGCTTCGGAAAACGAGATTGCGAACGTGGTGACTCTCCTCCTTGGGCTTTCCATCGGTGCTACAATGGAGGGTGCGGCATTTCTCAAACCACAAACCCTTCTCATACTGGGTCTCGGTTTTATTGCCATCTGCCTCGACACAGTTGCAGGGGTACTCTTCGGGAAGCTCATGTGCCTGTTAACGAAGGGCAAGATTAACCCACTCATCGGGGCGGCAGGTATCTCGGCATACCCCATGGCGGCGCGCGTAGTCCAGACCGAAGGCCGTAAATATGATGAGAATAACTGGCTTTTGATGCACGCAGTCGGCGCAAATACGGGCGGTCAGATCGGGTCAGTTATGGCTGCCGGAATCATGCTCTCTGTATTGAAGGGAATGGGAATCGGTTAGTCGTGAGCCGGGATTTGGCAGGGTTAGTTATTTCGTATATCGTGATTGATAGGTTTTTTGAAAAGCCCGGAGGGTTCAATATCATAAAGAAGTTAAGCTTTTCATTGAGTAAAAAATACGTTATAATAAAACAAATAGGTATTTCATCACCAAGAAAGGAGGGAGTTTTATGAAAGCAGCAATGGTTTTTACCGGCTCTGGACCCATTCTGATTCTGACCTCTTATCCTTCAATCGATGATCCAAATTTCATAAGTAAATTAAAGGCAAAGGGGATTAAAAAATTCATTGTTTCCGAGATTCCCATGGATCAATGTGAAAACCTCTATGGTTCTAATTACTTTGACATCGTGCGCGATCTTCGGAACGTGGATGATATGAGAGTCTTGGATTATGATGGTCACCGCATCTTGAATAATTTTTCTTTAAAAAAGATGGGGAAGCCTTTCATCTATGAGGATTAATTGATCTTTTGACGTATCACTATGAATGATGACATAACACTACAATAAAAAGGGGGGGATAATTATGATAAGAGTAATGATTGAAAGACATTGCCAGCCCGGCAAAGAGAAGCAACTCCGGGATCTCTTGCTGGAATTGAGATCTGTAGGGATGCGGCAGCATGGGTACATCACCGGAGAGACGCTTCGGGAAGCGGAGAATCCCTCCGTCTTCATGGTCATCAGCACATGGATCACCCTTGAAGCCTGGAAAGTATGGCAGACGTCCAGGCAGCGCCTGGTAGTTGAGGAGATGATCGATTGTCTCCTCACTGAGACAAGGGAAGTGCGTGTCTTCGTTGAGGATTCTGAGGCCTGATCAGTGTCCGTCTGAAAGGAAAGCCTTACCCCTTGTCTCGCGCGGGATCGAAGCGTGCCCTGTATCTCTGCGCCCTTCCTAAGAAGGGTCAGGTGCGATACGGGAAGGAGTGCAAGGGCGGCCCCCTTAAATAAACCCTTTACAACAGCATTCGCAAAGGAGGAGAAAAATGGGCACGTTTTTTTTGTTTGGAAAATATTCATCAGCAGCGCTGAAGGGAATGAGCGCGAGCCGGACTGAAAAAGTACTGAAACTCATCAAAAAGTTCGGCGGTGAAGTAAAATCGATTTATGCATTACTCGGAGAAGTAGACCTTGTTTTTATCCTTACCTTTCCGGATGTGGAAAAGGCGATGCAGGCATCCGTTGCCCTGACAAAACTCACAGGGATTTCCTTTACCACGCTGCCGGCCGTAACAGTGGAAGAATTTGACAAAATGATGGCCAGGGTTTGAGATTATTTGCCACGGAGGGGGTAATGGGTTCCCTCTTTTGCAATAGGGGAATCACCATGGATTGTATAATGAAGGTAGTGAATGTTTGATTGTTTGAAGGTCATCGTTAATACTAAACGGGGTCTGCAGATTAAAACGTTATAGAGAAAAGGAGGGGTCATTATGTCAGTGTATAGTATTATCGAACTCGTAGGATCAAGTCCAACATCATGGGAAGATGCTACTCGACATGCCTTGGCAACCGCGTCCAAAACGCTTGAAGATCTTAGAATTGCAGAGGTTGTAAAGCAGGATGTAACTGTGGATAATGGGAAAATAACATCGTTTCGGGTAAGACTTAATATCTCGTTTAAGTATCATGAACGTGTGTAAACATTTTTCGTGGGTTGATGTTCCCCGCAGCACGCTGCGGGGAATGAAACCTGAGACTCTTCGACGTGACGGGGTCACTTCGACTAAGTCCTTTTTCTGCGGCTCTGCCTTGAAAAAAGCAAAGTTTCATTGAATCCGGAAGCGAGCGAAGGGGGTACATTATTATTCCTTGCGGATCGAAAACTTTCCGCAATTTACTGCGGAGAGCTTCAACGAGAAATCATTTTCGCTTTGAACTATCCATGTCCTGCCTGAAGCACCAATCTATAATTTTCTATCAGAAAATAGTTGACATAAAAGCTTTTGGATGATAGGAAGGACACGCAAAAAAACCGATTCGCCCACCAATATTGAGACCTTTGAATAACGGTAAATTTGCCGAATAGACTGCAATGTATTAACAATTTATGTATTAAATGTCAGCGGAAGGGTTTTTTATTCAAGGGTTTCCTATTGATTATATCTTCAGGAGGTAGATTATGTTTGATGTAAAGGAGTTGGAAAAGATCAAAGCCGGGAAAAAGAAATGGTCGGAAGGGACTCTGGCGAAGACCTTGAGCAAAGCCCCCGAAAAGAAGGCTAAAACTACTTGGTCTGGGATCCCTGTCGAAACTCTCTATACCCCGGCAGAAAATGCCGGTCTGGATTATGAGAGCAAACTCGGCTATCCCGGTGAATATCCGTATACCCGCGGTGTTCAGCCGAACATGTTTCGGGGAAGGTTCTGGACTATGCGTCAGTATGCCGGATTCGGCAGCGCCAAGGAGACGAATGCCCGCTACCGCTACCTGTTAGGTCAGGGGCAGACGGGATTGAGCGTGGCCTTCCATCTTCCCACCCAGGCAGGCTATGACAGCGATCATCCCCTGTCTATGGGAGAGGTAGGAAAGGTCGGGGCGGCCATCGATCATATCGGCGATATGCGTATTCTTTTTGACCAGATTCCTCTGGACAAGGTCACCACGTCCATGACCGTCAATGCGGCAGCGACGGCACTTCTGGGCATGTACCTGTCCGTTGCGGAAGAACAGGGTGCGAAATATGATCAACTGGGTGGAACCATACAGAATGATGTTTTGAAAGAAATCATCTGCCGTGGTCAGTATATCTATCCCCCCAAGCCGACCATGCGCCTCACCGTCGACTTGATCGAGTTCTGCCAGAAATACGTTCCTCGCTGGAACAGCATCAGCATCAGCGGCTACCACATCCGCGAATCAGGCTCCACGGCTGCTCAGGAAATGGCTTTCACCATCGCCGATGGAATCGCGTACGCTGAAGCATGCGCAGCAAGAGGGATCCCTGTTGATAGTTTTGCGCCGCGTCTCTCCTTCTTCTTCAACGCCTTCACCGACGTGCTGGAAGAAGTCGCCAAGTTCCGCGCCGCAAGGCGCGTCTGGGCTAAGATCATGAAGGATAGATTCAAGGCCAAAGATCCCCGGTCTATGATGCTTCGTTACCATGTGCAGACCGGTGGTGTTACCCTGACAGCGCAGCAGCCGTTGAACAACATCGTCAGGGTTGCCCTTCAGACATTTGCCACCGCATTAGGCGGGCACCAGTCCCTCCATACGAACTCGTATGACGAAGCCCTGTGCCTCCCCACCCAGGGGGCCGTGACCGTCGCCCTCCGTACACAGCAGATTATTGCCGAAGAGAGCGGCGCCTGCGTGACCGTCGATCCTCTGGCCGGTTCTTATTATATCGAGTATCTGACCGACAAGATTGAAGCGGAAATCGAAGATTACATCAAGAAGATTGACGCCATGGGTGGAACCCTGACCGCAATCGAGCAGGGATACATTCAGAAGGAAATTCAGAACAGCGCGTACCTGTTCCAGAAGTCGATTGACTCCGGTGAACGGGCTTATGTAGGGGTGAACAAGTATACCATGGAGGAACCCCCTGTAACTGACCTCCTCAGAGTGGACATGAAGGTTGGCGAAGAAAAAGCCAAGGAACTCAAGGAATGGCGAGCCAAGCGAGATAACGCCGCCTGGAAGAAGTCCCTGGATAAACTGCGTGAAGTATCAAAGACAGATACGAACGTAATGCCGACTGTTATTGAGGCGGTAAAGGCCGGGGCTACCGTCGGTGAAGTGTGTGACGTGTGGCGCGATGTATTCGGGCAGTATCGACCCAAGGAATTTATTTCATGATGTGTGGAGGTGACTTACAATGGCAGAAAAGAAGATAAAAATTATCGTTGCAAAACCCGGGCTGGACGGCCATGATCGTGGTGCCAAGCTCCTGTCCCGTATCTTTGCTGAGGCCGGTATGGAAGTCGTCTACACCGGATTAAGGCAGACACCGGAAATGATTGTTGAGGCAGCGCTTCAGGAAGATGCTGATGTGGTTGGTTTGAGCAGTCTTTCAGGCGTCCATAATTACTTCTTCCCGAAAGTGGTCGAACTGCTGAAGGCAAAGAAGCTTGCAAACGTCCTGGTGGTTGGGGGCGGAATCATTCCCCTGGAAGACATCCCCGAACTGAAGAAAGCAGGAATCGCTGAAATCTTTGGACCGGGAACGTCGACGGAAGTGATTGTTGATTTTATTAGATCAAACGTAAAAGCCAAGTAAGAAGACATCCGTAATGTAACGGATACGCTGTTGTGATGAGCAGGGGAGGTTGCATACTGCCTCCCCTGTACCATTTAACTATAAATTAACCATTCGTTGATACGTTTTGGCGATTTACTAATGTATCACTGTCCAGGATCGAATAAATAGCTATGATTATGGATTATGTAGCGGAAATCCTTCAGGGATCACCATTGGCAGTTTCCCGCGTGATCACTTGGTTGGAAAACGAGGATGAACGGGCCCGGGTCCTAATGAAAGAGATCTATTCTCACACCGGGAATGCGTATCTACTGGGAATCACCGGATCTCCCGGTACAGGAAAGAGCACTCTCACGGATGGAGTTACCTGGCAATTTCGCAATAAAGGGCAAACAGTGGGAATTGTAGCGGTTGATCCTTCAAGTCCTTTCACGGGAGGTGCCTTGTTGGGAGACCGGATCAGAATGACCCGGCACAGTGAGGATCCAGGTGTCTTTATGCGCAGTATGGCTACCCGCGGCTATCTCGGTGGGCTCGCCCAATTTACGCGGGGGGCGGTCAAAGTACTTGATGCTTCGGGGAAAAACTACGTAATTATCGAGACCGTAGGGGTAGGGCAGGACGAGGTGGATGTCATGCGCGTTGCGGATACCACATGCGTCGTCCTGGTTCCCGGCCTCGGTGATGTAATTCAGAGCATGAAGGCCGGGATTATGGAAATCGCGGACATTTACGTGATCAATAAATACGATCAGCCTGGAGCGGATCAACTCTATTCCGAGGTTCAGTTCCGGGTTAATCAGGATGCGAGTATAAAAGACCGTGCCTGGGTGCCTCCGGTTATCCGAACTGTTGCCGTCGAGGGAAAAGGCGAGGATGATCTCATAGAAGCCATCGCGGCGCATCGAACGTATCTTGAGCAGAGCGGGAAACTTCTGGAAAAACGTCGAGAGAGAACACGTGAAGAGACCCTGCAGATGATTCATCATGAACTCTTCCGTATCATCCGTGCACGCCTTGCTGAAAATAGCCGAATCGAGTCTATGGTAGAGAAGATCATGGATCATGAACTGAGCCCATATAATGTTGTGGAGGAAGTAGTCGGCGAGTGGCTTCCTCCAGCAAAGTAAGGCAGTTAAAGGACACCCTGCCTCCTATAACTTTAGACGTAGTAAAGTATCACTTCGTAAAAAGCTCTCCTACTAACCACAGGAAATGGGCAAGTGTGTATTTCCGAAGGTTATTCGTATTTCAATTTTCTTTCGATCATTTATAACTACATAAAATTTGTTTCTTAAGATCTTTTGTGATATAAATTAAAAAAAACATATTGCGAATGAGATTATCAAGCTATCGGGAGATGATTCATGAGAAAAGATAGTCTTGTATGTTTCCGTTTGAGTAAGAACATGCGCGAATCCTTGGCCAAAGTGGCTCAAGAAGATAAGCGATCTCTTTCATCAATGATCGAGATCGTTCTATCCCATTATTTGAAAGAGAGGAAAGCGCTTAAGGGTGTCAAGAAAGAGAAACGTCAGTACCCGAGAAAAGCCGTTTCTGTACCCGCTTTTATTAATCAATGCGGTTCCGGGGAAACAAAGTTGCATACAGGATCAGTAACGAATATTTCCCTCGGGGGTGTACACGTTTCTATCCCCCAGGATGTTCCGGATGAAATTTTAGTCGATCCGGACAAAACTAAATTTGAAATTATTTTCACGTTGCCCAATGAGAGCAGGCCCATTCGTCTAACGTGTGAGCCGCGTAGAGTGGTAGATTCCAAAGAAGCTCTCCATGTCGGTGCATCTTTTGTCGATGCCGATTTTAACAGCTATAAAGCACTTCATACCTACCTTACGTGACAGGCAGCACGACGCTCCTTATTTCTTCAAGAAATCAGAACCTATATGACACAATGGTGAATATGTGCATTGTGTCATTCATACCTACCCTTTTATAACCTCGCGATTGGAGATACAAGATGAGACAAAAAAAATCGGTAAGCGGGAA
>DNUI01000093.1 GCA_003508565.1 Syntrophaceae bacterium | reverse complement strand
ACCGAATACCGCAGGCATAACCGTCGAAAAACTAAGCGTTGACAAAAGAAAGTATTCAACACAGGAAAGGCTCTGTTCCCCTACGTAGTACCAGTTTTGCGTGCGCCAGTTGATAACTTCAAAAAGCCACCACGCTGGTGCTGAGATGCAAAAGAGTGACACAAACGCGCGTGGATTGCGGGTAAGCAGTGAATGGCCCTTGCGTGTGAACACCAGGGCGTCAATAGTAAGGCAGTACCCTACCCACATGGGAAAGAAGCCCCAGTGTGTGCGAAATCCGGAAAGGGACCAGTTTATAATCCAAAAAATTATTGCTAATGCGACGCCGATCCAGCCGTAAATTGGCCATTTTCGCGCGTCCAACTTCAGTTTCAAATCCATTTTTGGTATTCCTGAAATCCTCCAGGGGCTTGTTTTTAATGTAGTAAAATTTCAATCTGCCTGTCAAGGTGTTTGCCTTTCTTTGAGTATTTGTTGAAAAAATAAAAAAAGTGTAATAGATAGTCAAGCCTCAACAGTATGAAGACCTTTATAAAGCATCCACTTTGTCATTTTGACTTAAGGGAGAAATCCTTGTTCCGAACAAAGGGCGGCATTGCAAAGATTTCTTATATTGATTCAGCACGACAAATGGACAGGATTACGGCGGCGTTTTGCAATGACAGTAGATATAGTATAAAAGGTCTCATAATCATCAAACGGGAGGAATAGCAGGATGGAAGAAAAGAAGTACGGGTATGAAGGTGAGACCGACAAAAGGATTCTCATGAGGATGCTACTTGAAGGAGAGATTACAGAGGAACATTTACAGGCGTATCTCGCAGAATTACCTGACTTATCCTCCTCTGCGGATGAAATGATCATAGAGTAAGAAGCCCGGAAGGAAAAGATTATTCACACGTGGAAAGGCTTATTATGATCGCTGATTCGCATGCGCATTTGGAGATGAATGACTTCGACCATGACAGGAAAGAGGTTATCAGAAGAGCGGAGGAAGCGGGTGTTGATCTGATTATCACAGTCGGTACTACACTTGATGATTGCCGAAAGGCCATTTCCGTCGCCAACGAATTCAAAAATGTGTATGCAGCCATTGGAATTCATCCCCATGAGGTAAAGGACATTGATCACAAGACTTACGGGACTCTCAAAAAGCTGGCAAAGATGGATAAAGTTGTGGCCTTCGGGGAAATCGGTCTTGACTTCTTTCGCAACCTATCTCCAAAGGATGTACAAATAAGGAGGTTTGGGGAGCAGTTGGAGCTGGCGCAAGAAATCGGGTTGCCCATAATCATTCACGATCGTGACGCCCACCAGGAAACGGTAAAGATGCTCCATGGCTGGAAGGGAAATTCGAAAGGAATTGTGCATTGTTTTTCCGGAGACTACAGAATGGCCGCAGAGTGTATCGATATGGGATTTTCCATATCCATACCAGGGGCTGTTACATTCGGGAAATCGGAGAAGCTTCAGGAAGTGGCCAAGCGGATTCCCTTAACCAGTATCCTCTTGGAGACGGACGCTCCTTACTTAACTCCTCATCCCCACCGGGGGAAAAGAAATGAACCGGCATACGTTATTCATACATTGAGGAAGGTAGCCGAACTGAAAGGAGTGTCTCCGGAAGAGTTGGCAAGTGCGACATATCAAAATACCAAAACCGTCTTTGGTATAGTATAGGATAGCTTGAAGAAGTTGTATATTTTCGTCCCATGAAAAAGATCATATGTGTGGTTACCGGCGGCCAGATAGGAGATATGGAGTTCTTCCGGTCAAAACTGTCGGAGTTGAACCCGTCTGAAATTATCTGTGCCGATAGCGGGGCCCGACATCTTTATCCTCTCGGTATCATTCCCGATGTAATCATAGGAGACATGGACTCTCTTTCTCAGGAAATGCAAAACTATTTTGATGGGAAGGGAAGCAGGTTTGTCAGATATCCGGAGGCGAAGGATGAGACGGATACGCAACTGGCGCTGGAATATGCCTGTGATCTGGCACCTGAGAAAATATACGTGTTCGGTGCTTTCGGAAGCAGGATCGATCATGTGACAGCGAATATTTCCCTACTGCTTCTTGGTGCAAAAAGGGGGATACCCGTAACACTGGTCGATGAATGGTGTGAGGCATTTGTAGTTTCCCAAAAGTTTGCCATCGCGGGAAAAATCGGGCAGACCATATCTCTTTTACCTCTTTCTGATAAAGTCACAGGTATTACCCTTGAGGGGTTTGAATACCCCCTTGAAAACGGGGTGATGGAAATCGGTAAGCCCTATGGGATAAGCAACCGGTTAACCGCGACGAAAAGCATTATTTCTGTGATGACGGGGCACCTCCTGGTGATAAGATATTTTAGCGTTGAGGATCTGCCCTGAGGTGAGTAATGAAGATAGTGCGTGTCTTATCAATTGCCGGATCTGATTCCAGCGGCGGCGCGGGAATTCAGGCAGATTTGAAGACTATCACCGCTTTGGGCGCCTTTGGCATGAGTGTTGTGACCGCCCTGACAGCGCAGAACAGCCTCGGTGTCCAGGGTATTTATGAGGTGCCCACAGATTTTGTGGAGAAACAGATTACATCCGTGCTGACGGATATCGGAGTTGACGCGATAAAAACAGGAATGCTGACAACTACGGAAACATTGACTGCCGTGGCAGGGCTGATCAGAAAATACGGCATTGAAAAGCTCGTCGTTGATCCCGTAATGGCGGCAAAGGGAGGGGAGGCATTGATAAAAGGTGAGGTAAAAAAGACTCTGATCAGGGAATTGATTCCTCTATGCTTCATCGTGACTCCGAATATTCCTGAGGCCGAGATTCTGGCAGAGATAAAGATCTCAGACATTCATGACATGGAAAGCGCCGCAAAGATTATCCACACACATGGTGCAAAGAATGTATTGGTTAAGGGGGGACATTTGACAGGGGATACAGCCGTAGATATCCTCTTTGACGGAAAGCAGTTTCATGCGTTTTCCGCAACAAGGATTGATATGGGGGAGACTCACGGTACGGGATGTACTTATTCCGCGGCAATTGCCACCCTCTTGGCGAAAGGGCAGAACATAACTGAAGCTGTAAAAGGAGCTAAGGCCTATATCACTGGGGCTATCAGGCATGCATACAGTATGGGCACCGGATACAGATTGATAAACCATCTCGCTCCCGTTTTACCGGATGAGTGAAAAGATCTGCCGGAGTATTGGCAGTGAACAGGAAAAATCTTTGTTAGGGAACGATCCAGGAGATATTAAGGCATCTCGTGATACAGCCATCAGTGTTGTCCGTCGTTTGCAAAAGGCAGGTCATGAAGCCTATTTTGTGGGAGGATGTGTACGTGATCTCCTGCGGGGAGTAGAACCCGAGGATTATGATATTGTCACATCCGCTAAGCCCGATGAAGTTCATCGGCTTTTTCCCCATACGGTTCCGGTGGGAATACGTTTTGGCGTAGTGATTGTGGTGGAGGAAGGGCATAATTACGAAGTCGCGACATTCCGCACAGAGCATGACTACGAGGACGGGCGCAGGCCATCATATGTGGAATTTACTACTGCGGAGGATGACGTCCGGCGCCGTGACTTTACCGTGAATGCCCTCCTCATGGATCCGCTCACAGGCAGTATTATCGATTATGTCGGCGGCAAGCAGGATATAGAGAAATGCTTGATCAGGACAATCGGCAGTGCTGAAGAGCGCTTTGGCGAAGATCACTTAAGGATGCTGCGAGCCGTTCGATTTGCTGCCAACCTTGGCTACGAGATCGATCCTGAAGCCTTTGAGGCTATCAAGGTGAATGTTTCGGCAATCAGCCGTATCAGTGTGGAGCGTATCCGTGATGAATTAACGAAACTCCTCACCCATGGGGGCGCGCGGCGGGGTATGGAAATTCTTGCGGAAACGGGTCTTCTGGCAGAAATCCTTCCCGAGGTCGATGTACTCCGGGGTGTCGAACAGCCACCACAATTCCACCCGGAGGGTGATGTTTGGGAACACATTCTCCGTATGCTCGACTTGATGTCCTTGTGTAAAGGTCTGGAAAATGATCAGCGCTTGGCCTGGGGCATTATCATGCACGATATAGGCAAGGCCTGCACTCGCACCGAAAATGGAACAGGCATTCACTTCTATGGTCATGTCCGGGAAGGGGAAAAAATAGCGGAGAAACTAATGCGGCGGCTCAGATTTTCACGTACGGATATGGAAACAATCCTTGCACTCATTCATTGTCATATGCTGTTTATTCATGTTCAGGAAATGCGTCCAAACAGATTAAAACGATTTCTCCGGATGCCAGACTTCGAGTTGCATCTGGAATTGCACCGTCTGGACTGCCTGGGGAGCCATGCTTTTCTTGATAACTATGAGTTCTGTACGAGCAAGTTGGCGGAAGTCAACGCTGACGAGCTGCATCCTCCCCGGTTGCTCAATGGGAATGACCTCATAGATATGGGCTTTTCTCCGGGCCCTCTTTTCAGCGAGATATTGCGTGCTGTTGAAGATGCCCAGCTTGATGGCGAAATAACCACGTCTGATGAAGCCCGTGTAATGATAAGGAATCGGTGGTGTAAATAATAGACAGGTGTATAGAGATGTTTCAAAGAAATCATTGCGAGGGCTGTGTGAAAAGGTCTGGAGGCAGCAATAGAAGGCAAATGCTCCTTAATGTTGCAGTTGCCGTATTTGTAATCCTGTTATTCGCAGCCGGTTGTGCGGAGAAGCGAGTGTATCGTCCTCCCATAAAGATAAGTGAAAAACGACTTGCCCATATGGGCTATATGATTCAGGTGGGCGCCTTTTCCAATGTTGAAAATGCGTCACGGTTAACTGAGTCGCTTAAGAATAGGGGTTTGGAAGCTTTTTATTTTGTCACTCATGAAGGAATTTATAAAGTTCGTTTCGGCAATTATCCATCGAAGGAGATAGCCCGTGAAAACGCTGAAATCCTCAAATTGTCAGGAGCTATAAATGACTACTACATCGTAAACCCTGATGAATATACTATTGCGAAACAGCACACACATGGCAACAGGTACATCAGAGAGGAGATAATCAAGACAGCACAGAGCTTTATCGATGTTCCCTATCTATGGGGTGGTTCTTCATCTGATACCGGCTTCGATTGTAGCGGTTTGGCGATGACCGTGTATCAGTTAAACGGTCTGAATCTGCCCCGCTCATCCAGGGAGCAGTATGAGACGGGTGCTCCCGTTGAACTGAATGATCTTTTAATAGGAGACCTTGTCTTTTTTTCGACTGCTGGTGGAAATAAGGTGACACATGTCGGTATATATGCTGGTGAAGGCCGGTTTATTCACGCACCAGGGAGCGGTAAAAAAATCCGCGTGGATTACTTGTCGAGAAGTTACTACAAAAAGCGGTATCTTGGAGGAAGGACGTATCTATAAACATATATTTTACAAAAGAACTTACGAAAACTGTCAGAATGCTCCGCCCTGTGGGCGGGGAGCTTCACCGGTAAAAAATAGAAGCCGAGGCAAGAAAGAAGAAGGAATATGAATATCAGGAACTTGATGGTTACTGGTGGGTGTGGGTTTATTGGCAGCAACTTTATCCGCTATTTATTGGAGGAAAAAGAATTCACGGGCAGAATAATCAATGTAGATAAGCTGACCTATGCGGGGAATCCGGAAAATCTCAAGGGAATCAACGAACACTACCCGGGCAGGTATATTTTTTACAAAGCAGATATCTGCGCTGCAGAGGTTATTGGAAGAATATTCAGTGATAATGCCGTAGACGCTGTCTGCCATTTTGCTGCGGAATCACATGTTGACAGATCGATCAAGAGGCCGGACAGTTTCATCCATACGAACATTGTCGGGACTTTTAACCTTCTCGAGCTTGCCAGGGCAAGGACTGATGACTTCCTGCTATTTCATCATGTGAGCACCGATGAGGTATACGGCAGCCTCGGAGCGGATGGGTATTTTACGGAAGAAACGCCATACCGTCCCAACAGTCCCTATTCGGCCTCCAA
>DNUI01000217.1 GCA_003508565.1 Syntrophaceae bacterium | reverse complement strand
TCACAACCTTGTTTCTAAAATATTTAAGGGATTGTGATGAAAAATAAAGAGAGAACAGGCGCTAGTATATTTGCTGATACGATAAATGAATTAGGAATCTCTTATATTTTTGGACATACTGGCGGAGCTATCATGCCTATGTATGTCGAGCTAAATGAGAGGCTGACGAGAAAAGAAAAAACACCAGAAGTGATAATGTTTCGGCACGAACCAGCAGCAGGGCATGCTGCAGAAGGGTATGCTAAAATCACTGGAAAACCCGGATTTGTCTGTGTAACATCTGGACCTGCTGCAACAAACATTGTGACACCCATTGCTGATGCATTCATGGATTCAATTCCCGTAATATTTGTAACAGGACAAGTGTCTTCTCCAGGGATTGGGACTGATGCATTCCAGGAAGTTCCTATCACACTGATTGTGTCACAAATAACAAAGCTTGCAATGCTGATAAAGAATGCTGATGAGATAGAAGGGGCGTTAAGACTTGCATATGAACTCACTTCAACCGGCAGAAAAGGACCCGTATTGATTGATATTTGCAGAGATGCATTGCTTGGAAAGGAAACGAGTCACCATAAAAGAACTCCTTTTGTTACAAAAATAAAAAAACCCATCGAAAATTTTGATACGGACAGCATAGACGAGATGTTACATAAATTTTCAAGGGCAAAAAAACCTATTTTATATGTTGGAGGAGGGATTAAGGTCGAAGATTCACAAGATCTTTTGAGAGAATTTGCAAAAAAATATGACACACCTGTGGGAATGACACTGATGGGGCTTGGGACAATTGATCGGAATGATAGACTTTCCCTTGGGATGCTTGGCATACATGGGACAGTTGAAGCGCTTTATTCTGCATTAAATGCAGATTATATCCTCGCAATCGGTGCACGATTTGATGACAGAGTTGTTGTAAAAGGTTTTGGAAAAGAAGCTAAAATAATCGCTCATGTTGATATTGATGCTTCGGAAATAGATAAGATAAGAAAAGTTGATTATTCTATAAATACATCTGCAAAAAGATTCTTAGAATACGCTCTTAGACAGGGACCAGAAAGGATTGAATCATTAAAAGATTGGCATGATCAAATAATTGAGTGGAGAAAATTAAATCCAAAACTTGATGATGATAAGGATGAGATTATTCCGCAAAAATTCATTAAAGAATTATCTGACCTAACCTCTGGTGCTGCTATAGTTGCTACAGGTGTTGGACAGCATCAGATGTGGACTGCGCAGTATTATAATTTCAAGCATCCAAAAGATTTTATAACTTCTGGAGGGCTTGGAACAATGGGTTGCGGATTACCTGCTGCAATTGGTGCATATTATGCTAATAAGGATAAAACAATAGTACTTATTGACGGTGATGGAAGTTTCCAAATGAACATTCAAGAGCTTGCAACAATTGCCTCAAACAGGATACCTATAAAGATGTTTGTCATAAATAATGGATTATGGGGCTTACCCATGCAATGGCATGAGATGTTTGACAGAGGGAATCTGTTTGAATGCTGCCTTGATAGAGACATAAGCTGTCCTGTTGGATGTTCATCATTTAAAGACTGTATCAAGCGAAACCGTAATCCGGACCTTATTGGACTCAGTGAAGTATATCGTGGAATAAAAACAAACAGAATATCCAGGTCTGAAGAAATAACCCCTGCAATAAAAGAAGCATTATCTCATGAAGGTCCTTACATTCTAGATGTTGAAATAAAAAAGGAGTCTTTCATACTTCCAATCATCCCTCCTGGAAAAGGGATTGAAGACATGATATTGGAAAGAAAAACATAACATTATCGTTAGGAACGATAAAATAATCTTATCATTTCTCGAATACAAGCATTTAAATATTTCAGCATCCTGAAGATCCTGCGCAGATATTTCCTCGGGGCCTTTCCCGTACTTGATACGGAAACCGGTTTATCTCGTTCTTCCTCTGTATGTTGCGCCTGCTTTTAATGCAGGGATGCGAGATTTCAATTCGTAATGATCATGCATTAGTTTGTTCTATTCATAATGGATAACGTTATTCAATATCCTGTCAATGATAATCATCTCTATCGGGAGATTGAGTACTCCGGGAACTACATCCAATTATAACGTCTTGAGAGACTGAAGAATCTTTGTGTATCAGCGTTTATCAATGCATGCTATAAAATCTGAAAGCAACATTCAACAGATCAGACCTCATGGGGGCACTTGATCATGGTTTTTGGTGCCCGTCGGTTTGAAGTTTGTCTTGACAGAGCCAATACAAAATGGTAGACGACCGAAACTATGAGATATATTATAAGACTCTTCAGACTCTCACTGCCAATGCGGCAGCTTTCGCTCACCAATCAAAAGTTTGTGACCGTTAATGTCCTTGTATGTCTGACGCCGCCCTGATCACTATCATGGCATCTGAGAAAAAAGCGGCTCCCGTCTCTCCATCCCCGGCGAAGTATTAAAACAACACTTTTTTCACTCAAAGCATTTCCGTCAATAAAACGCACATACGAGCGCATCATGCTGTTTAGGTGGCGCCGTCCGGTGACGGGAAAGCCGGTGGTTTGGAACGGGCTTACCGGGCCTCTGTCCCGGAAAATATGGAATCCGACGGTTTCAACGACACCGTCAATATGAACCTACTTGCCGATTATGGCAAATTAGAAGGAGACTCAATGTATAAAAAAGAAACAATTGAACTGGGCGGCAGACCCCTGACCGTCGAAACCGGCCGCATAGCCAAGCAGGCCAATGGCGCAACACTCGTCACCTACGGCAAAACCGTCGTGCTGGTGACAGTCACGGCCGCGCCGGAGTTTAAGACCGATATCGACTTTCTTCCCCTCACCGTAGACTACCAGGAACGCTTCTACTCGGTGGGAAAGATACCGGGTAGCTATTTCAGGCGAGAAATCGGGCGGCCGACCGAGAAGGAAACCTTGACCTGTCGCTTCATCGACCGGCCGCTCCGGCCACTTTTTATTCCCGGCTACTGCAATGAAACTCAGGTTATCGCCACCGTGCTTTCGGCCGACCGGGAAAATGATCCGGACATGCCGGCCTTGCTGGGTGCCTCCTGCGCCCTGATGGTTTCCGATATTCCGTTTCTCGGCCCCATTGCCGGCGTACGCATCGGCCTCATCAACGGCGAATACATTCTTAATCCCACGCAGGCCCAGCAGGAAGATTCCCGCTTGGATCTGATTGTTGCCGGTTCCAGGAATGCAGTGGTGATGGTGGAAGGCGGCTCCGACAGTCTTGCCGAGGAGGTGATTCTGGACGGTATCTTTTTCGGCCACCGGGCACTGCAACCGCTGCTGGATATCCAGGAAGCATTGCAGGAAGCCGCAGGAAAACCAAAAATAATCGTCGAACCCAGACCGGTCAACGAACACCTTCAGAAAAGGGTGGAAGAGCTGGCATCCGACGTGATGCACCAGGTGATTTCCACCGCGGACAAGAAAGAAAGGGCTGACCGTTACGGGCAACTTCAATGTCGTGTGGTCGGGGAATTGGCGGCGAAACTCCCCGAAGTGTCAGCCTTGGAGATCAAATCACTGCTCAAGGAGCTGAGCAGACGCATGGTGCGCGACCGTATTGTCAAAGAAAACATCAGGATCGACGGCAGGTCCCTGAGCGACATCCGGCCCATCGAATGTGAAGTAGCCTTTCTGCCCCAAACCCATGGGTCAGCCCTTTTTACCCGTGGCGAAACCCAGGCCATCGTCACAGCCACTTTAGGCAGCGGCGAGGATGAGCAGCGAATCGAATCTCTGGATGGCATGGAGTTTAATCCATTCATGCTCCATTACAATTTTCCACCCTACTGTGTTGGTGAAGTGCGGTTTCTGCGCGGCCCAAGCCGGCGTGACATCGGCCACGGCGCACTGGCGGCCAGGGCTATCCTGGCGGTATTGCCGGATCGGGAAGCGTTTCCCTATACGCTGCGCGTCGTCTCCGAGATCACCGAGTCCAACGGCTCGTCCTCCATGGCAAC
>DNUI01000285.1 GCA_003508565.1 Syntrophaceae bacterium | reverse complement strand
ATTTTTACCATTCCGTTTTTAAAGTATAGCTTTAAAGGAACGAGGGTAAGCCCTTTTTCCCGTGACTTTCCATAAAGCCTTTTAATCTCTCCTTTATGAAGAAGAAGTTTCCGAACCCGCAGCGGATTATGATTTTCTCGATTACCGTATGAATAGGGACTGATGTGCATATCATGGACAAATACCTCCCCATCCTGTACCAGGGCATAACTGTCCTTCAGATTTGCCTTGCCTTCCCGAAGCGCTTTCACCTCCGTACCTACCAGGGCGATCCCTGCCTCATACGTATCTTCTATGAAGTAGTTCAATCGCGCCGTTTTGTTTTGAGCTATCATTTTTTCTGCTGACTTTTTTTTTGCCATATTTGCTTAATGAAGAAAAAAAATTTTGTCTGTCCATGAGAAAAGGCGAATTGCCTGTCCTGCTAGTATATTTTGTGTCGTTCCATATTGAAAATGGGTGTGCATTTGTCCATCCACTTCATATCCTTACTTCATGTATCTCATGTTTTGCGGTAGATAATCAACCTTAACGTGTCTTAATGCCTTATATATGTTTTCCCGAATGTCCTTGTTATCCTTTTCCAGTTCTCTTAAGAGTGTTTTAATGTACATCCTCTTTGAGGTCTTGCTTGTCGCACACTTATTTTCAATCGTCGGAAATGCACATTCTATCGCGTATTTCTTTATTAATTTCTCTTCTATATAGGAAAAAGGACGGATAATATGCATACTCTCCTGGAATATTTCCTGTTTCGGCATTATAGTACAGATCTCCCGGCCATAAAAGAGATTGATAATGAGTGTCTCAATAATATCATCTTTATGGTGGGCAAAAGCAATCTTATTGCAGTTATTCTCCTCCGCTATTTGAAAGATCCTTTTTCTTCTCAATCGGGAACACAGATAACATGGATTCTTGCGATTATAAGCGCTATGAGATAATGGGCCAATATCACTCTTTTCCATTACATAGGTATAGTCATGCTCCTTCAGATACGTTTCAAGAACGTTGTAATCACTGTAGGAAAGATCAAATCCCATGTCGATATTCACCGCGATAACAGAAAAATGGGGCACAAACACCATGGGGGAATTGAGAAGGTCAAGCAGCGAAAGGCTGTCCGCGCCGCCGGAAACTCCAACCAAGACTCTATCGTCCTCCTCTATCATGGCGTAATCCATGATTGCTAATTCGAGCCATTTTTTGAGGTGATGAAAAAGTTTTGTTCGTTTTCTCTCTAACACATGCAAAACGCTCTCATGATGATTTTTTGCTGATGTACACAAGTTTCGATATTTAATCAAGGTCATTGAGCTAATTCCGATAACATCCTTGAAATTTAATTAGAATTGGTATATTTATCACTAAAATCCCACCTACTAAAAAAGGAGGCCATATGACGGAAATAATCAACGTGCATGCAAGGGAAATACTGGATTCGAGAGGAAACCCCACGGTAGAGGCTGAAGTGACACTTTTTTCAGGAATTACCGGACTCGCTTCCATACCCTCAGGGGCATCAACGGGAGAGCACGAAATGCTTGAACTCCGCGATGGCGACAAGAAACGGTACTTAGGCAAGGGGGTGGAAAAGGCGGTAAGCAACGTAATAAACAAAATTGGGCCGGAAGTTATCGGCATGGACTGCCTTAATCAACGGGAAATCGATTATGCGATGATAACACTTGATGGCACGGACAACAAAGGAGCCCTTGGCGCCAATGCTATTTTAGGTGTATCGATAGCCTGTGCCAAGGCCGCGGCAGAGGCTTCGGAGTTGCCGCTTTACAGGTACATCGGCGGTGTTGTGGCCAAGGATATCCCCATTCCTATGATGAATATTTTAAACGGCGGCCAGCATGCCGATAATAACGTGGACATACAGGAATTCATGATCATGCCCGTCGGTGCCAAGACATTTAAAGAAGGTCTGCGCATGTCCGCGGAAGTTTTTCATACCCTCAAGTCCGTGCTGAAAAGCAAAGGCTACAATACCTCCGTAGGTGATGAGGGCGGCTTTGCGCCCAACCTGAAATCCAATGAAGAGGCTTTTATTCTCATAATGGAAGCAATCGAAAAAGCCGGATATAAGCCGGGGAAGGATATCTTCATCGCGATTGATCCTGCGGCAAGTTCGTTCTATGTAGATGGCAAATATGTCCTGTCAGCGGAAAAGAAACCCAACAAGACAGCCCAGGAGATGGTCAAGTTCTATCAGAACATGGTAAAGAAATATCCCATCATTTCCATTGAGGACGGTCTGGCCGAGGATGACTGGGAAGGCTGGAAGCTGCTGACAGACACCCTGGGCGGCACAGTCCAGATAGTAGGGGACGACATCTTTGTGACAAACAAAAAGCGTCTTGAAAAAGGCATTTCTCTCGGCGTCGGCAATTCCATCCTGATCAAACTCAACCAGATCGGGACTCTCACGGAGACGCTCGAAACCATTCAGAGGGCGAAGGAAGCTGGATACACCACTGTGATTTCTCACAGGTCCGGCGAAACGGAAGATAGCGCGATGGCCGACATTGCTGTCGCGGCAAACTGCGGACAGATTAAAAGCGGATCATTATCAAGAAGTGAAAGACTGGCAAAATACAATCAGCTCTTGAGGATAGAAGAACAACTCGGTGATTGTGCCGTATACCCGGGAAGATCTGCCTTCTACAATCTTAGAAAAAAAACAAAGGCCAAGATATAATAAACTTTTGAGTAATTAATGGCAGGTCGTCACGGGGAAGTTGCAACCCCGAATAACATAACGGGGTAACACGTGGCGGTCTCATGTATTTATCAGTGGACTACGAGATAACGTCACATCCCCGCGACGCTGTGCTGGATGTTTCAACTCACCGCACCGGTGGCATGGATTATACGAAGCTTGTATAAGGAACCCTTACTCTTAGGTATGATCGACTGAGGCTAAGTTTTCTTCAGGTAGAAGCCAAGGTCCGCATCATAACTCCCTGGCGGTTCGGAAAATCTACAGCCGATATAATTTCCTGCTATGTCAGTAACAATGGCTTTTTTCTTGATTGTAGCGCCCTTGCGGTCATCCAACACAAATTCTATCTTAATTTCTTCTCCTCTTACTAAGGTGGATGCCCTCATCGTTTCAAATCCGCACCCCCCCATGGATAAGTTCTTCACGACCATCTTACCCCAGTCGCCCGCACGAGAGGATCGTATATACAAACCATCAATGTGCGTTTCTTTCCTGTAAAATTTTCTGAACTCAAGCTGTACTTCATAGATATTCGAGCATGTGCAATTAATTTTTATAGGACCTTTGTTGTCTCTATACTGCTGCACGGACTCCTTTCGCGCCAATCCGCACTTCGGACAGATGAAAGTCGCCGTCCCGTCGGCGGCCACATATAATTTTTTGATGTCAGTCCCTGTCATATTGATCCTCCTTGAGGCACTCTTTTGTAGTATACTACACTTAAAATATTTTATACATCTTTTCGACAGGATGGCGTTATCGAACAGGCGAGATGTAAATGAATCGCAATTGTATCGCATAGGCAGAACCATACAGGGTTCACTTTGGACTCAAGGCGGGTCAAAGTGGCCCGCCTTGAGTAACTGGTATATCAGCTCTATGATGAAGAGAACCTCAGCGATATGAAATACCACATTCTACTTGTTGTTCAGGGCTGCATGGGCAGCTGCCAGCCTGGCAATCGGAATGCGAAACGGTGAACAGGAGACATAGTCCATTCCAACACGATGACAGAGGTCGATGGACCTGGGATCGCCTCCATGCTCGCCACAGATGCCTACCTTAAGTTTTGGACGCGTGGAGCGACCTTTCTTGGTACCCATTTCGACTAGTTGACCAACGCCACTCTCGTCCAGACTCTGGAATGGATCTTCGGGGAATATCTTCCGATCGAGGTAAATGGGAAGGAACCCGCCAATATCATCACGGGAAATACCGAATGTGGTCTGTGTCAGATCGTTGGTGCCAAAAGAAAAGAACTCTGCCGTTTTTGCAATCTCATTCGCTGTCAAGGCTGCCCTTGGAATCTCGATCATGGTTCCAACAAGATAATTCAATTTCACACGCCGCTCTTTCATAACTTCATCAGCCATACGCCGGATAATCGCTTCCTGATGATTGTATTCCGCAGCAGATCCCACTAAAGGAACCATCACCTCGGGATAGACTTTAATGCCTTTCTTTGTTAACTCGGCGGCAGCCTCAAATATGGCACGGGCTTGCATTTCTGTAATTTCCGGATAGGCGATGCCCAAGCGGCACCCGCGGTGACCAAGCATTGGGTTCAGTTCATGAAGGGAATCAATCCGTGCCTTTAGTTTTTTCACCGTGATGCCGAGCTGTTTTGCCAACTCCTGGGTCTG
>DNUI01000224.1 GCA_003508565.1 Syntrophaceae bacterium | reverse complement strand
GCAGGCCATTTGCTATTACTATTTTCATGATCCTTGTAATCATACGAATGAATGTCTTTTCTGAGAAGCGCACGGAGTTGTCACAGACGATTACGTCACTGTCCCGTTCCATAAGGATGGATAAGGGATGCCGGCGCTGCGACTTCTGCCAGAGTATGGAGGATGAAAATCGATTCTTTCTTCTTGAAGAATGGGACACCGAGGAGAACCTTATGACCCACCTGAAGTCGGAGCATTATAGGGTGCTTCGGGGGGCGATGAACCTTCTCAAAGAGCCCTATGAAAGGATGTTCAACACCGTTTTTCATCCGGCGGGAATTGTGGAGATTTGATGAATAAATTGCTTTTAACGAAAGGAATCTGTTCTGAATGTGGGAATGAAGATCATAGGCGATAATGCAGATGTCACGAACATCTCTTGTATTCAGGGAGAGGTGGAGTAACCACCAGGAGGGAATATGCAAATGATTCGGGTTTGTTGTTATAAAGGTTGTGGGGTTGTTTATGGAGAAAAAGAGCCTCTGTCTGATAAAAGAACAACGCATGGGCTATGCCAAGAACATCTTGAAATCTCCCTGAAAGCCTTAAAAGAGATAAAGGCTGAAATGGGGAAAAGAAAGGGAGAAGAATGGCATGGGAATCATCCTGGTGCTGATGGGGCGGTAAGGAACGTTTCACGAAGTGAAGGGTAAGGTCAAGGAGGTCGCCGGGGAACTAAGCGATAATCCCGAATTGGCAGCCGAAGGCACCAGTGAAAAGATAGCCGGTAAAATTCAGGAAAAGATCGGTGAGGTCAAGAAGGTTTTGGGGAAGTAGCTTTTCGAGACACCGTGGTGTTTTGACAAGACCAAATGCAAGATCAAGCAAGCGGTAAGCGACCTGACCGGCAACAAAAAGCTCAAGCAAGAGGACGAGAGGGACGAACGCAAGGCCAAGTCAAAGTCGCGGTGAAGGATGCGAAGCGTGTGTTCAACGGAAGAATCCAAAACTGACACAGATGTTCAACAAAGAAAAGGGAGGAAATTACTATGAGTACTACAACGCTCATCATTCTCATCGTCGTGTTGGTCCTATTGTTCGGTGGGGGAGGCGGTTACTGGTGGAGTAGACGAGGATAGGTGTCACTGCTCACAGTATTTTGACGCAAAAAATTCACGATAGTTTGACATGTTGCAGAATTGTTTAACCAGAAGGGATCATGATTTTCCGTCCGGTCCGTGAGCAAGAAATAAGGCATGTTCATCCATTTACTGAAGGAGATACAAATGATGAAAGTTGGTAAGAGCATCATCGCCGTTTTGGCGATGATCGCCCTGATTGTGGGGCTATCGGGGTGCCCGAAAGAGGGACCGCTCGAGAAAGCCGGCAAGAAAATCGATAAGACAATAGAAGACATCAAGAAATAATAGCCCTGGTAAAAAGATAGGCCAGGATATAAGCCGACGTGATACCGGCCTCTCCACATGTTCCATTATGATGTGAGAGAATACATATGATAGCGGGACCGATTTCCGGGAGCGGTGTGGAGTGGTGCTACGTCACCGACCCCGTACACTGAATAGGAGCAATGGGATGAGCCTCCGGAAAGACGTTTTACGTTAATCCTGACCCGTGCATTTAAAACAAAATAGCCCGGAAGAGGCTATGTGGTGGAATGGTAGATATCCAGACTTTCAAGTGGTAATATTCACTAGATATATCGTAATTATTTTAGTAAGTTGTAGATATAAACTGCGATTCTGCCGATTTGCCGATCTTGAAAAAGCAGCAATAGGCATTCTTGTTCAGTCCTTCCTGAAGCATGCAATAATGACTACCCCCCGACCATCGGAGAATTATTGAAAGCTATTTCCGTGATGTGCTTCCTGGAATGTTGTTTTTTCGATATTGTTCATCCATGCATCATGTCAATTGGTAATAATCAAAAATACCTAAGAACTCTGGCGTAAAAAGTGTTATACCATGGAAAATGGCTGAGAAAGGGGATAATGTTTAGCAGAGAAATCAGTTTGAAAGAAAGAGGGAACGAATGAAGATTGCTATACTGAACGGAAGCCCCAAAGGAAACACGAGCGTGACTATGCAGTATGTCCTTTTCATGCAGAAGAAATTTCCCCATCTGAATCTGACAATTCACCATGTAGCGCAGAGAATTAACAAGATAGTGAAGGATGAACATTATTTTCAGCTGCTTCTTGGGGATATAAGGGCATCGGATGCCGTTATATGGGCCTTTCCCGTGTACTTTTTATTAGTGCCCTCGCAGTACAAGCGGTTTATCGAGCTTGTATTTGAACGGCGTGAGGAGGCGTATTTTATGGATAAATATGCAGTTTCCCTGTCCACGTCTATTCACGTCTTCGACCATACGGCGCACAATTATATCCACGCCGTCTGTGACGACCTCAATATGCGATATGTCGGCGACTATTCCGCGAAGATGTATGATCTGTTAAGAAAAAAAGAACGGCAACGTCTTCTCCTTTTTACGGAGAACTTTCAGGCTGATGTAAAGAGATGCGCTCCTTCTGTGAAGGTGTATCCACCTCTCAAACGGTCTGCTTTCACCTATGTTTCGGGCGAAGCGCCGCCTTCTATCGATACCGGTGAAAAAAGGATGCTCATCATAACGGATACCGGATCTGATGATACCAATCTTGCTGGAATGATTAGCGCGTTAAAAAAACAGTATCTGCAGGATGTTGAAGTGATCAACCTGCATAATATCGATATCAGCGGGGGGTGCCTTGGTTGCATATCCTGCGGCTATAATAATAACTGTGTCTATTTTGGTAATGACGGCTACGGTGACTTCTATGAGGAGAAGGTGAAAACAGCTGATGCCATTGTCATGGCAGGCTCCATGAAGGATCGCTATCTGTCCTCCCGCTGGAAGATGTTTTTTGACAGGTCATTCTATAATAATCACAAGCCGGTACTCAAAGACAAGCAGGTTGGGTTCCTCAT
>DNUI01000003.1 GCA_003508565.1 Syntrophaceae bacterium | reverse complement strand
GGCGTGTAAATAGGTTTATGCTTGCCCCGCAGGCGCTTCGCGATCTCACTTGCAAGTCTGCCAAGAATCTGTCCTTCTGCATCAATGAGATACCAGTCCTTAACGATGTCCTCATGTCTTGCATTATATGTTTTCATAAATTCACCCAAGTAGTAAATGTAAAAGTGAAAGCTACGAAATTTCAAAATATTTGTCAAGAAAAAAACCCCGACAAATTAAATTACTTTATTTCCCTCCTACCTTTCCAAGTCCATAGAGCGTCAAGGCTACTATATACCTTTTATCATCATGAGTTTCCGTATATCTTACGTCAACAGTCCAGCACTGTTTACTATAGATGAGGCCGTATGTCTTCTCTATAGTTTGATTATCTAATTCATTTATCCTGTACACATGGATCAGAGAAAGGTTCTTTGTCAGCACGGCTTTTAATGAAAGGTTAATTTCTTCGAGAGGAACCTGAGTATATTGATTATACGGGGCAAAAGGCGCGCTGGAGCCGGAAGGCATAATTTCATTCGTAACAGACTTGATATTCCGATATCCGAGAGTGACTGAATCTCCACGCCAGTCGCTGATATGCAGATCATAGCTGGATTTTTTCCATTCACCAGAATCTACATCATATTTGTTGCGTGCCAGGAAAGAAAGATATTGAAATGGTTTCACATCAAGCTCTATATCGATATCACTGAAAGGCTTTTTGTCTGCGGGGGGTATGGTATCGCCACTTTTTGCCTCTTTGAAATCGTAGGTCTGTGAAAGTTTAAAACGTAAAAACTCCCGATAACTTTTCCCTCCTCCCTTTTCATTTAACCTTGCCAACAGTGCATTGGTCAATGAGTATGTCAGAGTGCTTTGTTCAGGTATGTGGGTTACAAAATCAGGGGCGTCATCCTGGTAGGCATGGGAAACATAGGTGTATGTTACTTCAGGCGTGATGCCATGTCGAATTTTATCAATTACCTCGCCTCCGATATCGAATATCCTGTGAATCTCGGTTTTTGCAGTTGCCCCCGCCGTGTACATTTGCCGATCGCCATTTTTGCTATAGACAGCATTGACTGTATCAAAACTATCATCCCGGTTCCAGAATGTACTCTTCACACCTGCCTGTGGAGTTACCTGAAGATAATCGTTCCAGCGCAGCGGCAAGGAGAAAACCGGTTGCAGATCATAAAGATGCCCCTTCGCGCCTTCACTTCTGTAATAATAATCGTACGCCGCATCAAATTCGAAATAGAGGGGAGTGCTCCAGATGGGTTGTTTTATCCCTTTGAAGGAAATTTCTGGATATTTCTGCAATGTTGCATCATTTGAGGCAGTTGAAAAATCATCTGTATAGCGAACAAGGGCCGTCAGGCTGTATAGCTGCCAGTTTTTGACCAGACGGACCGTAGAATCGAGTGAGCCAAGTGCTTCATCACCCACAAATGATATTTTTTTAAACCTGTTCGTTTCCTTCTTTGAATAATTTTCCAGATAGTAGTTATGCGAGGAAAAGTCTTTAAAGTACCAGTTGTCAGAAACTTTTCTGATATCGGCCCTTAAGAACAAAGACGGGCTGAATGTAGTCTCATGATGCAGGTAGTATGACCATCTCTTGTGATCGGACTGCCAGTTTCTGCTTATTCCTCCTTGGGTATCGACAACCCGGCCGGTATCATTCATAAAGTCACCATAAAAGGTGCCAAATGAATTGTTGTTGATGAAGTACCTGAATTCAACTCCCTCTTTAAATCCCCTCTTGCTCATGTAGCGCTGATAAAATGTAGCATCCGTATTTTCTGAAATCGCCCAGTAAAAAGGAATCTCCACATCAGCACCTAACTTGTCCCGGGAATAGGAAAGATGGGGGAGGAGGAGTCCCGACTGACGGGTCGTCTTCGCAGGAAACAAGAAATACGGAATGTAGAAAATGGGAATGTCTTTAGCCAGCAATTTGCTGTTTTTCAACGTGCCATACCCGTCGATGGTTACATTCAGTTCACTACCCGTCAATCGCCAATCGGGAGAAATCCCGTCACACGTGGTTGCCGTGGCATCATTGATGCGGTATGTCGCCTCCCCTGTTTTTTCTATTGTTGACCCCGAGAGGTAAAAATGATTTTTTGCGAGAAACATTTTGCCTTCATACGCGATCCCGGTTTCTGTTTCTATATTGAATGTAACTTTGTCTCCCTCGAGGATATCATTGTTGCTTATGAGCATTACGTACCCTTCTGCGAGTGCCTCATTGGATGTCCTGTTAAGGGTCGCAGATTCCGCCAAGAGCAAACCACCAGAAAAGACTATGAGAACATCTCCTTTTGCGTCATAGGTATCCTTTCCCTTGTCATAGGAGATGCTGTGTGCTTCGATTGTGACCGGTCCCTTGGAAGGATCAACCTTCGCTGCGCCAAAACTGTGAACAGGAAAGAAACAAAGCAGAAAGATTACACCAATAATCGCCAGTGATTCTCGCAATGACATGGGGAGCAGCTTTGCAAAGGTTACATTGTAAATATACAGTGTCGTTCTCATGACTTCATGATATCTCTGAAAATACCCTTTTAATCTCACCAACAAGATAGAGAGATCCCGTTACACAGATAAGATCATCTGAATCTGCTATGGATAACGCCCTCTTTAAAGCCTCACTGGAGTTCTCCACAACCTCTATTCGATCATTGTTCTTCCATTTTTGTGCGACTGCCACAATTTCCTCCACGGGCATCGCTCTTACTGTAACCGGTTTCGTGATAATCAGTCGATCCGCAAGGGGAACCAGTTTTTTTAACATGATCCTGTAACGTTTATCTTTGAGAACACCAAAGATGAGTATTAAGTTTTTGTATGAAAATTCACTTTTTAGTGCTTTGGAAAGGGCAGACACACCAGCTGTATTATGGGCTCCGTCCACAAGAAGCATCGGGGCATGCCGAAGGACTTCTAAACGCCCCTCCCATCGCACATCACGAATGCCGTCAAAGACCTCATCATCATTGACTGCAAACCCCTTCGTTGCGATAACTTCAATAACACCAAGGGCGACAGCGGCGTTTTCAATCTGATGCGCTCCTTTCAAAGGACACATGAGACGTTCATACTTCTTGCTTATTCCCCTGTAAGTAAAAAATCCATTACCGAGCTTTTTGATCTTTAGTTCCCTACCAATTCTAAGTAACCCTGCTCCTCTCTTGCTGCATATATCTTCCAGAACATCAATGACGCTCTTTTGTTTAACTGCAGTGATACATATCCCTTTATCTTTAATGATGCCACCTTTTTCCTGGGAAATGTTTCGCAGGTCCCCACCTAGATATTCTTCGTGATCAAATGAAATATTGGATATGACAGAGACAAGTGGTGTAACCACATTAGTCGCATCAAGCCTTCCCCCCATCCCCACTTCCAACACAGCGATATCAACATCTTTCCTACTAAAATAAAGGAAGGCAACAGTAGTGAGAAATTCAAAATAGGTGACATCTTCTGTCACACTTTCTTTCACTTCCCTTATTAACTCGTGCATTTCTTCTATTGAAATCATGCTGTTATTAACTTTTATCCGCTCTCGAATATCAATCAAGTGAGGAGATGTATATAGACCAACACGAAAACCGCCGCGGTTCAGGACTGATGCAACCATAGCGGCAATGGAGCCTTTGCCATTGGTTCCACCAACGAGAATGGTCCTGTACGAATTGTAAGGATTATCTAAACGATTAAGAAGTCGTGAGATAGGACCAAGACATAGACGGATATCTACACTTTTTAATCCACAGAGGCGTTCAAGGGGATCCTGCATTTGTCGTCAGAATTTAATTTTCGATGAGACTATGCCTTTCTAAAGGCAATACCGCAGAAGAAGGATTTGGTCAAATGTGAATGACCTCACCATCCTGAAGAATACGTATATTTCTATCTTTGATCATGGCAATCTCATTCTGAATAGATTCATGATATTGGAACTTCATGTGATAAAGGTATATCTGGGGATTGCGGGTGTTCAGTTTTTTCAACTCTTCTTCCAGACCTGAAGCTGTCAGGTGGCCGGTCATGTTTGCGACGTCTCGCATATCATTGGGAAGAGACGTTTCAACAAACACCGCCTTTAAGTTGCTTATGTTGTTTGCAACATTCCACACATCTTCTGTAGGACCTGTATCCCCAATTATAACTATGGATCCTTCTTGAGATTCAATGGCATAACTGACGGTCTCAATGACGTGATTCACAAGAACAGCCGTCACATTGATAGTATCGAGGACAACTTTTTCCCCGGGTTTGATAGTTTTAAATTGCAGGACGGGGTTTTCCGGGTTGGGGAGAGAGGAAAAATCCGGCCAGATGATATTATTGAAAAGATAGGTTTTAAGTGTATCAATAATGGTATGGGTAGCGACAACAACCAGAGGATGGTCTTGCTGGAGATAGCACATATTATCTGCAAGGAACATGATATCCCTTACATGATCAAGATGCGCATGAGTGATAAGAACATAATTAATCTTAACCTGTTCTTCAATAGACAGCGAAGATGTAATTGTTCCTGCATCTACCAGAATATTCTCGTTCAATAAAAAACTCGTCGTATTACATCCTGGCGTATGCGATCCATGACAACCTAATACCCTGATTTGCATTTCTTACCATCCCCTCAATGAGAGCCAATGCATAAAAAAGAATGAACCGAAGATTGAAATTCTACTTTATCGTCTGTTAACGGCGGATAATAAATTCTGCCAAGGTTGATTGTGTAAGCTTCGCACGTTATACAACAGCTTTGCATGCGGGCTGAACGTTAGCACAGCTCTGTTAATCAGGCAATAACTTTATCAGCAGGGGTGACTTCTTCCCAAGAGTCCATCAACAGCTTTTCAGGTCAGCAGACTATTCCGGTACAACTCTGTA
>DNUI01000086.1 GCA_003508565.1 Syntrophaceae bacterium | reverse complement strand
ATCGTCAAGGCCGGGCACGACCAGATCATCAACAGCACGAAAAAGTAGAGCGGGTGGCGTACCCAGCGGTATGGGCCACTGACGGTGAACGGCATTTGCCTTTGTGTTCTGCCGCGCACACGATTCATTACCTGCCGTACACCGAGGGCATCAAAGGATTTCAGCGCTTGTGTGCCCCAGACAAATCCTGCCAGCGCTGCCAGATACAGTAAACGGAAAACCCCACCGGGAATACCCTGAAATACTGCGATCGTCCTGTTTGATTCCTGCCATAAAACCACTACCGCCAGAAGAACCATGCCGGAAACAACTGCATACAAAGGGCTGTAGCATTCTTCCGGAATAAACCGGACCACCCTCTTGCGGAAGGATCTTCGAATCATGAAGCTGTGTTGGATAAAAAAAAGCACGGAAAGACCAGCATCGAACAACAGCACACTGTTTTCGTCCAGACCAAGACCCACAAGGTTACATGAGCCACTATAGAGAAACACTGCAAACGCGATTAATGAACCGCCGCCGATGAAATAAGATACGCTTACTATGAGATACGCAACACGTGTGTTCATTCAGTCGCCATCCATCCATCGAATAAGGATCCCCGGAACCCGCATTTTTCGATTATCCCCTGGAGGTGGAGGAACATTTTGACGCCTTTGGTCAGGTTTCTAAAACCTTCCCCCCAGCGGGAGATCTTGAGTGAGAGGAGAGAGGGATTTGGTGGTCGGACGGCATATAAATCTTGGATAATTATTCTTTTGCCAACATCTCTTTTAAAAGCTCGTTAATGAGCTGGGGATTGGCCTTGCCCTGGGTAGCTTTCATGACCTGACCGACGAAGTATCCGAAGAGTTTTTCCTTCCCTCCCCGGTACTGTGCCAGTTGTGTAGGATTTGCCGCGATGACCTCGGCAACAGTTTTTTCGAGGGTGCCTTCATCGGTAATCTGTATCATGCCCTTTTCTTCAATAACCGCCTGAGGTGACTTTCCCGTCCGGTACATTTCCACAATAATGTCCTTGGCCATTTTACCGCTGATGGTGCCGTCTTCAATGAGCTGAATCATCTCTGCAAGTGATCCTGGCAGGACAGGACATTCTTTGATGTCCCTCTTTTCCTCATTCAGGAAACGGAGAACATCACCCATAACCCAGTTGCTGGCAATTTTAGGCTTCCCGGAAAGCCTCGCCACTTCTTCAAAGTACCCGGCAAGGGCCCGGCTCGATGTCAGCACTCCGGCATCGTAAGGCGGGATCTGATAATCCCTGATAAAACGCTCACGTTTTTCCAGAGGCAGTTCAGGGAGACTTTTTTTCATCTCCTCTGTCCATGCATTATCAATGACAATAGGAACGAGATCGGGATCGGGGAAGTAGCGGTAATCGTGGGCTTCTTCTTTGCCGCGCATGGATTGGGTCTCCCCCTTCGAATCATCCCAGAGTCTGGTTTCCTGGATGACATCCTGACCGCTCTCCAGGATGTACTGCTGCCGCTTGATCTCATAATCCAGGGCCCGCTGGACGTTCCGGAAGGAATTCATATTCTTCAGTTCAGTCCTGGTACCGAACATCATTTCACCCCTGGGCCTCAGCGACACATTTGCATCGCAGCGGAAACTCCCCTCTTCCATGTTCCCATCGCAGATTTCCAGATAGACCAGTATCTCATGAAGTCTTTTCAGATAGGCCACGGCCTCGTCGGTGCTTCTCATATCCGGCTCGCTGACAATCTCGATCAGGGGTACCCCTGTCCGGTTCAAATCCACATAACTCGACGGTAGATGCTCATCATGCAAAAGTTTCCCCGCGTCTTCTTCCATGTGAATCCGGGTTATGCCGATCCTTTTCTTCCCCCCGTCCAGTTCTATATCCACATACCCGTGTTCTGAAAGGGGCTGGGCATACTGAGATATCTGGTACCCCTTGGGAAGATCCGGATAAAAATAGTTTTTCCTCGCAAAATTGCATGCCTCATTGATCCTGCAATGAGTCGCCAGGGCCATCTTCATTGTGTATTCGACTACCTTCCTGTTTAACACGGGCAGGACGCCGGGCATCCCCATGCACACAGGGCAGGTGTGACTGTTCGGTTCAGCCCCGAACTGGGTCGAGCAGCTGCAGAAAATCTTTGTTTCTGTAAGGAGCTGGGCGTGAACCTCCAGCCCGATAACCGGTTCATATGGCATTAGAGAGCTGGTCTCCTTTTCTCAATGTTTGCATACTTTTCAAAGGCAGACGCTATCTGGATCAGTTTCCCTTCCTCAAAATGTCCTGCCAGGAACTGAGCACCTATGGGAAGACCATCCTTGGTAAATCCGCACGGTACAGAGATGCCGGGGATACCTGCCAGGTTTGTCGATATGGTGAAGATATCGGAGAGGTACATCTGGAGGGGGTCGTCCATTTTCTCACCAATTTTAAAGGCGGGAGTGGGTGACGTCGGTGTAAGGATGGCGTCGCATAGTGTAAAGGCCTCAGTAAAATCCCGCTTGATCAGCGCCCTTACCTGGGAAGCTTTCTTGTAATACGCATCGTAGTAGCCTGAAGACAGCGCATACGTCCCGATCATGATGCGCCTCTTTACCTCCGCTCCGAAACCGGCGGAGCGAGTTTTTTTATACATATCCAGGAGGTCAATGCTACCCTGTGGCCGGAATCCATATTTTACCCCGTCATAGCGGGCCAGGTTGGAGCTCGCCTCTGCGGGAGCAATGATATAATACACGGCCAGGCAATACTCCGTATGGGGAAGTGATATCTCAACACACGTAGCGCCGAGCCCCTCAACGGTTGTAATGGCCCTTTGCATCGCCTTTTCGATGTCGGGATGAATGCCTTCAATAAAGTATTCTTTCGGAATCCCCACCTTCCACCCTCCAATGCCCCGGGAAATGAATTCCGTATAATCAGGCACATTGAGAGGGACAGACGTTGATTCCCGCGGATCATAACCGGCAATTGCATTCATCATGATGGCGCAGTCTTCCACATCCTTCGTAAAAGGTCCGATCTGATCCAGGGAGGAGGCGAAGGCAATGAGTCCGAACCTGGACACCCTGCCGTAAGTTGGTTTCATGCCGACGACACCGCACAGGGCGGCAGGCTGTCGGATAGACCCCCCTGTATCGGACCCGATCGAGGCGATGCATTCATCGGCGGCCACAGCCGCCGCAGACCCGCCGCTGGACCCGCCTGGTATCCTCTCGAGGTCCCAGGGGTTTCTGGTTATCCCGAAATATGATGTCTCCGTCGATGAACCCATGGCGAATTCATCCATGTTGGTCTTTCCGGTAAACACGGCGCCGGCTTCTCTTAATTTTTGCACCACCGTGGCGTCATAGGGAGGAACATAGTTATGCAGGATATGAGAGCCGCATGTCGTCAGGAAACCCTTCGTGCACAGAATATCCTTAAGGGCAATGGGAATGCCGGTCAGGGGTTTAAGTATCCCTTCTTTGACATCCTTATCGGCTTTCGCCGCTTCTGCAAATGCATACTCCTTCATGAGGGTTATATACGCGTGAACGTTTCCCTCGACCGCGTCAATTCGTGAAAATACGGATTTTACTATGTCGGAAGAAGCTATCCCTTGCGACCTGATCAGTTTCTGCAGTTCGTGAATCGTTAACTGATGAAGTTCCATCTACCCCTCGATTACTCGATAACTTTTGGTACCCGGAAAAAGGGGCCCCGCGCTTCGGGGGCATTTGACAGGGAAAGGTCATGACTGAGGGAATCGTGGACACTATCATCCCGGAAGACATTCTGGAGGGCAATAGCATGGCTCATCGGTTCTACATTCGTGGTGTCTACCTGGTTCAGCTTCTCCACATACATCAGGATATCATTGAGCTGGGAGGTGAATTTCGACTTTTCCGCTTCGCTGAAGTCCAACCTTGCCAGATGTGCCACGTACTCCACTTCTTCTTTTGTTATTTTCAATCCCGTATCCTGCTTCTCTATACCCATTACAGCTTTGCAACGTGAATAAAAAAATCATTGCGAGGAACTGAATAACACGGCAATCTTCAACTGCTTCAGAAAGTCATGAGATTGCTTCATTTCGTTCGCAATGACATAAACAACATTTCCCTGCTTAAAATACCTGCCAGATTGGGTTGATCTGATCCTTCACTTTCTGTATTACCGCATCTATTCGGTTATCTGCGTCCTGCTCCATGCAGCCCAGGGTATCGTCAGACACATGCGTACCATCCCGCATTTCAATAAGAACCGCCTTGATCGACTCCGCAAGGCCTGTAAGGTGATACCCTCCCTCGAGTGTTACGACCAGCCTCCCCATGCAGCAGCGATCAGCAACATCCATAAGTATCCGTGTTAAAGCGGCAAAACCGTCAGAGGTTACTTTCATACCACCGAGCGGATCCTTGTAATACGGATCGAACCCGGCCGAAATCAGCACAAGATCTGGTTTAAATTTCATAGCAACCGGGTACAATACCTTCCTAAAGATCCTTACATACTGGTAATTGTCTGCGCCGGGTCTCAGGGGAACATTCACATTGTATCCGAGACCGTCTCCCCTTCCAATCTCCTCTATTGCGCCGGTACCCGGATAGTAGGGATACTGGTGCGTGGAGAAATACAGAACTCTGCGGTCATCATAAAATTGTGCCTGCGTCCCATTTCCGTGGTGCAGATCCCAGTCCACTATAAGGATTCTATTCATTTTGTGCTTGGAGATCGCGTGTTTTGCTCCTATGGCAACATTATTGAACAGGCAGAACCCCGCAGCATTCGATACCCCAGCATGATGCCCGGGTGGCCTGACCAGGGCGAAGGCATTTGCCACGTCTGCGGACACAACGCTGTCAATGGCGTTGCACAGCCCCCCTATTGCCAACTTTGCGACATCATACGATTCCGGTGTTGTGGCGGTATCGGGGTCGAGGGCAACAAATGCCTGACCGGCTGTACTGGCCACAAGCTTGATATAGGAAGAGGAATGGATCATGCCTATCTCTTCATGGGTGGCATACCGCGGTTCTATTGTAACAAATTTCCCCGCCATATCAGGGGCTTCCAGCATGGTATGAGTCGCACCAAGCCGCTCAGGTGACTCCGGATGCCCAAATCCGGCGTCATGCTTTAAATACCTTTCGTCCTTTACAATACCAGTTTTTCGAGACATTCGACACCTTCCCTGGAAGGGTTTTTTTTGCACAGGAGCAAATTCTTAGCATAAAAGTATTAAGAACGCAAAAATTTTCCAAAATAAGAGCGGCTGTCCCTCTTTTTGGAAAAACGTTGACAAATATACAAATCTATATATATGTGATACGTCTTAAGTATGAAAAAAAGGTGGATCCTATGTTCGGAATCGGTTTGCCCGAACTCATCATCATAGCCATTATCGCACTCCTCGTTGTGGGCCCTAAAAAGCTACCGGAGCTTGCCAAATCTCTGGGGAAAGGTCTCACGGAATTTAAAAAGGCAGCCGATGATGTTACTGAAAACATTAAAGATACGCTGAAGCCTGATGATGTGAAAAAAGAAGTTGATGACTTTAAAAATTCGCTTCTTTTCGGGAAAAAAGACGATCAGGAGGATCATACGCAAGCTTCATCCATCAAAGATGAAGCGAACGCGCAAACCCCCAAAGACTCCGCAAATACAACACATTCTTGACACTCCACCTCGACATCCATTTTACTAAGGAGACACGTAAGAGTTAATCCATGGAAGACCCTGCAGCAGAAAAAATGCCTTTTACGGATCATCTGGGAGAATTGCGGACAAGGCTCATGCGCGTACTGATTGTAGTGGGTATCGGCTGTGCTTTTTGCTGGTACTATAAGGAACAGCTATTCCAGATCATTACCAGACCATTGTTTCAGGTGCTTCCCCAGAACAGCCATATGATTTATACCGGCCTGCCTGAGGCATTTTTCAACTACATGAAAATCTCTATTTTCGCATCCCTCTTTCTGACAAGTCCCTATACCCTGTATCAATTATGGAAATTTGTGTCACCCGGCCTCTATAAATCAGAAAAGAAATATGTAATCCCTTTTCTTGTTTCCTCTACCGTGTTATTTATCGGCGGTATTCTCTTCGGATATTATCTTGCCCTGCCCCCAGCTTTTGGATTTTTTATTGAATTTTCCTCAGATATTCTCAAACCAATGGTTTCACTGCGCGAGTATCTCTCTTTCAGCCTGCAACTCCTGCTCGCCTTTGGTCTTGCCTTTGAACTCCCCGTGATTATTTTCTTTTTGGCTAAAATTGGAGCGGTAACTTCAAAAACATTAGCGAAGCAAAGGCGATATGCCATCCTTGTGATATTTATTGCTGCCGCGATTCTTACACCTTCTCCTGATGCATTCAGCCAGATTATAATGGCCGTTCCCTTGCTGGGTCTTTTCGAAGTCGGTATATTTGTCGCAAAATTCGCCGAGAAGAAACGCCCTAAAGAAGACGAAACACCAGAACAACACGAGGAAGTATGATCAGTAGCAACAAGAAAAAACGTCTCAAATCTTCCGGCTTCGGGATACTATTTTTGTTAATAATCCTTTCCGTTGTCCTCTTGGCGTTCATCGCAGGCAGCATCACTTTCTATGTCATTTTTAAAGATTTGCCGAGCATTGCCGCCTTAAAGGACTACCGCCCCAGCATCGCAACACGGGTATATGCGGATAATAAAGAAATTATCGAAGAGTTTTTCCTCGAAGACAGAAAACTTATCAAGCTCCCCGATGTTCCCAAAGTAGTCATACAAGCCTTTGTGGCCGCAGAAGATGCGAGATTTTACCAACACACGGGATTCGACTTCTTGAGCATGGTGAGGGCATTCCTCAAAAATGTTGAAGCGGGGCGTATTGTCCAGGGTGGAAGTACCATTACACAGCAGGTTGCAAAATCTCTCTATTTATCTTCTGAAAGGAGCTACGCAAGAAAAATCAGGGAGGCCATACTGGCCTATAAGATAGACAAATATCTTACAAAAGACGAGATCATGAACCTATACCTGAACCATATTTACCTGGGCCATGGCACGTACGGCATTGAGGCGGCATCGGAGGGATATTTTGGAAAAAGCGCTAAATATTTAACTCTACCCGAAGCTTCCCTCCTTGCTGGTCTTCCCAAGGCACCCAGCACGTATTCACCTTTCCTCCATTTCGACAAGGCACGCCAGAGACAGGCCTATGTATTAGACAGGATGATGGAAGACGGATATATCACACGGGAAGAAAAAGATCGGGCCCTCGCCACGCACATTAAACTCAAATCCATCAGACCGAAAGAAAAAATCGCCCCCTATTTTGTCGAGAACGTCCGCAGATATGTCTTGGAAAGATACGGGAGTGACGTACTGTACAAAGAAGGTCTTGAGATTTATACTACCCTGAACATAGACATGCAGAAGGCAGCCGTGGAAGCTGTGGAGAGGGGTCTGAAAGAGTTAGAAGCCCGGGAAAAATACGACAAGGCAACCGTTCAGGGAGCTCTTTTCTCCATGGATGTGAGGACCGGTGAAATCAAGGCCATGGTGGGGGGTAGGGATTTTAAAAAGAGTGAGTTCAACCGCGCCACCCAGGCGAGGAGGCAGCCTGGATCCGCCTTTAAGCCATTCATATACACAGCCGCGTTCGACAAAGGCATGACACCGTCAACGCGGATCATGGATGCTCCCATTATGTTCCCGGACAGATCGCAGCCCGACGGTTTTTGGAGACCGAAAAATTTCGACGGAAAATTTAATGGACCCACGACCCTCAGAACAGCTCTTGTTCAATCCCGTAATATTATTACCATAAAACTGCTCCAGGAAATTGGGGTCGACTATGCGGCGGCATACGCAACCAATATGGGAATTACATCCCCCTTGTCAAAAAACCTTACCATGGCGCTGGGAACATCCGCAGTCACCCTTCAGGAAATGGTCACGGCATACAATGTCCTGCCAAATCAGGGCAAGCGCGTGAAGCCTTTCTTCATCAAGAAGATAATCGACAGAACCGGTCACGTGTTCGAAGAAAATCAGGGAAAAAGTGAACAGGTTATCGATCCCCGCATTGCCTTCATGACCTCTTACGTCATGCAGGATGTTGTAGAAAGCGGAACTGGCAGACGAGTAAAGAGTATCGGCAGGCCCGTCGGCGGTAAAACCGGAACTACGGACGATGTGAGGGATGCGTGGTTTATAGGCTTCAGCCCCTCTCTGATCGCGGGGGTGTGGGTCGGTTTTGACCAGGAAAGAACACTGGGTAAACAAGAGCAGGGTGGCAGGGCCGCCGCTCCCATATGGCTGTACTTTATGGAAAAGGCCCTCGGGGGCAAACCGGTAGAAGTTTTTCCTGTCCCGGATGGCATTGTTTTTATCAAGGTAGATCCCCACTCAGGCATTCCGGCAACAGGGTCAACTCATGGGGCGATATTTGAATGTTTCCTTGAGGGTACCACTGCAAGTGACGCAGTCCCGATAGAAATAGAAGAATCCGGTGAGGGTCTTACCAAAAACCATGCAGACAACGCACGTTAAAGAGAGAAAATATACGATACAGCGCGCAAAATTTTCTTGACAATTAATTTTTTTATAGATACAGGAGTAGTTAGTTATAAAAATAAAGGCCATTGTATGACCCGTCACATCCCGATCAGCAATATTCCGAATGTAGCCGTAGTGGTAGTACTTGTACTTAGGGGGACCGCCGCTCGGTTTCTGTGAAGGAATGACATAGAAACGAAGAGCCGCGGGCCCCGCTACCCCGCGGCTTTTTTATTGTTGAAAAAGCCGCCTTAACAATGTGTGGCTTTTTTTATTGTCATAGACTCAAGGAAAATGAAGGAAAGAAAAAATGGAAAACATTGGAGCAGATATCATTATACAAATCCTCAAAGAAGAAGGCGTGGATGTCATCTTCGGATATCCGGGTGCAAACACGTTACCCCTGCATGACCGTTTGACGACCAGTCACATCCGCCATTATCTCATGCGGCACGAACAGGCAGCGGCCCATGCCGCAGACGGCTATGCCCGCGCTACAGGAAAAGTGGGGGTTTGTCTTGCAACATCGGGACCGGGTGCAACCAATCTTGTAACAGGCATTGCCACGGCCTACATGGATTCAACACCCCTGATTGCCCTTACGGCGCAGGTGAGTACGGCTCTCCTGGGACAGGACGCCTTCCAGGAAACAGACATCATCGGGATCACCATGCCGATTACGAAGCACAGTTACCAGGTGCATGACGTGCATGATATTGCACAAACACTAAGGCATGCCTTTGAGCTTGCCAAGACAGGGAGACCAGGGCCTGTCCTCATAGATCTCCCCCGCGATATCCTGGCAGCAAAATGTGAGCAGACTGAAGAAAAATCGTCATCGACACTGAAAAAGAACGGCAATGCAGTGGAAGATCAGGAACAACTGGAAAAAATTGCCAAGGCTCTGAATCAGAGTGAACGGCCGATCCTCATCATTGGCGGGGGAGTCAAATTGAGTAATGCATTTGACCTGATACGCGAACTTATAGCAAAAGCGAAAATCCCCTTTGTAACGACGATGATGGGCGTCGGTTCCGTCGATTCCGCAAATGGCTACAACCTGGGGCTTATTGGAACGCACGGAAACGAACTGGCAAACAAAATGGTACACCAGTGCGATTTTATGCTTGCCATAGGCACCCGTTTCTCAGACCGCAGTACTGCACAAATTGAAGAATTCGCACCCCTGGCAAAAATCGCCCAGATCGATATTGACCCCACATCCATCGGCAAGAGCATCAAAATCAATCTTCCCTACGTCGGAGATATTCGTGAAACCCTCACGGCATTGCTCCCCCTCATTGATAAGAAGGAAAAATCCGACTGGCTCCAGAGGATCGACGCGGAAAGGGATGCCATCGAGCACAAAGTCAGCGACGGCGGGTGCGGACAGGCGGGGAACTTCATCCGCATGGTACAGGAATCCATGCCCAGAGAAACCACGGTGACGGCGGATGTGGGATTGAACCAGATATGGACGATCCGTACATGGAAGGCACGGGGGCCCCGCAGCCTGATCACCAGCGGGGGTATGGGTACCATGGGATTCAGCCTGCCTGCTTCAATAGGCGTCAAGGTGGGCGCACCGGAAAGGGCCGTGGTGGCCATTATGGGTGATGGGGGGTTCTACATGAACATCCAGGAACTGGCGACCATCGGATACTACAATCTGCCGATTAAGATCATCGTTATCAATAACGGCCACTTGGGCATGATCCGCCAGATTCAGCATCATTTCTATAACGGCCGTTTCAACACCATAGATCTGGGGAGAAATGTTGATTTCATCGCCGTCGCGAAAGGCTTCGGCATTCCCGGTTGCAGGATTGACGTGGAGAAAGACCCACGCGCCGGTATCGCTGAGATGGTCAACACGAATGGGCCTTTTCTTCTGGAAGCCCTCGTTGATCCGGAAAACTATGTGTATCCCATCATTCCGCCCGGATGCTCAAACATCGAGATGATGTATGAAAGGCTTGATTAAATACCATTGGAGAACATACTATGATTAAAAAGATGCGTGAACAGGAGCAGACCATTTCTATTTTAGTCAACAACCA
>DNUI01000070.1 GCA_003508565.1 Syntrophaceae bacterium | reverse complement strand
AAATATTTTGGAAGTTATACACATTCATTACAGAAATAAAATTTTACTGTCAACCCCGATGTCATCTGGAATACCGATGCCAACCCCGGGAAAACATGGATCTATGATAAATACGGGATTCCCCGCATCGAGAACGGGGTAGGCTCCACTGGAGTTTACCCCGTACTCCGATACGGGGCAGGAGTGATAAAATGGCTGTTTCTATGTATTCTTGTTTCCCCGCAAGGCATGAGAGTTTAACAAAAAATACTTCCTTGACCGGGATACGAAACTGTGCGAGAAAAAAATATGCGAAAAAGAAGTACACAGACAAATCTGCTAAAGCTCGGCAATATCCTCCAGGGCGTTCTAAAAAAGCACAATATCAATATCGACTCCGAGGAACAGCGTTTGCTGGAAATCTGGAATAAAGCCGTGGGCATAAAGATTGCGGCCCATACTCGCCCTGAAAGGCTCAAAAGAAATACTCTCTTTGTGAAAGTAACTTCTTCTGTATGGATGCAGCAGCTTCACATTCTTAAGAGCGAAATTATTCAAAAAATCAATCAGCTTCTGGGAAAAAATTTAGTCAAGAACATCCACTTTTCTATTGGCGAGATACCATCTGCCCCGGCAAGAAATCCATACCCTCCGTCATTCTCTCCGGAATCCTACCCGCTGAAGGACAAAGAAAAAAAATTGATAGAAAAACGCACATCCTCTATCGCGGACAACGAATTGAAGGAAATCCTAAAAAGAGTAATGATAAAGAATATTATCCGTCGGAAGCTTTCTCAAGTCCGGCAAGCTCCCTGAAAATGCCGGTCATCGCTTCCGTATATTCGGACGCGTTGTCATAGACAACCAGGGGGGACATAACCTCCAACTCTTCCCGCCCTCCTTTTTTCCCTTCCACCAGGACAAATTCTCCCCTTGAATCGCTGTACGAATGCACAATCCGTGTTCTTTTCGGTTCGATACCGTCTCTTCTCATAGAGGTCAAAAGTTCCACCATTCTCGTCGCAGGATAAATTATATAGGCGCGTCCTGACTTTTTTAAAACATATCCAGTTGCCCTAAGAAAATCATGCAGGGTGCCCTCTATCTCGTGACGCGCGATGGATTTCTGATTATTCGGATTGATTCTACCTGATTTCAGTTTTCTATAAGGAGGATTAAAGATGGAAACATCGAACGTATCCTCATCAAAAAGGCTTTCAATATTTCTGATATCTCCCAAGCGGATATCAACTTTCTCCTGTAGATTGTTTAACTCAACGCTTCGTTGTGCCATATCGACAAGTTCTTCCTGAATATCAACGCCGATAACTTTACCGCATTCCTTTCGCAAGGCCATGATCATGGCAATCACGCCGCTTCCCGTTCCCAGATCAATAATGTGGTCGCCTCTCTTCAGGCGCACAAAATGGGCTATAAGGAGGACATCAAGAGAGAACCGGTATCCCTTCTTTTTCTGCAATAGTTTGATCCGGCCTCCAAGGAGTTCATCAATGGTTTCCTCTTCCCTTCTTAATGTTGACGCGTCAGTGTCGGTCTTTTTCATGGTGTGAGGAGATGCACGAATATGCCGCTGAGGAGTTTTGGTTGAAACCAGGTAGATTTCGGGGGCATGACCTTACCGGCATCAGACACAGCCATAAGTTGTTCCATTCTTGTCGGACAGAGAGAAAAGGCAACGGCAAATTCGCCGGAATCGACCATTTTTTCCAGTCTCTCTGCGCCTTTAATACCACCTACATATTCAATCCTTTTGTCCGTTCTCGGATCTTGGATACCCAGGATCGGATTTAAAAGATTATCGTGCAGTATGGAAATATCGAGAACTTTGACAGGGTCCTCCCGATCATAACTTCCCTCTCTTGCCGTCAATCGGTACCACCGCCCTCGCAAATACATGCCGATTTCATGACATCGCTGGGGATACTTTTCTGTAAAATTATTTTCAACATCAAAAAAACTCCCGACCAGGTGTGTGAAATCATCATCGTTCAATCCGTTCAAATCCCTCACCAAACGGTTGTAGCTCATAATCTTGAGTTGATTGTGGGGGAACAGAACCGCCATAGCGTAGTTATACGCTTCATCCCCTCTCGCCGCGGGATTCTGTGCTCGCTTTACTCTTCGCACCGCAGCCGCTGCTGCGACACGATGATGGCCGTCTGCAATATAAAAAGCGTCAACATTCCTGAATGCATTCATCAACGCCGAAATATTCTCCTCATTCTTTATTACCCATACGGTATGAGAAACACCGTCATCAGCAACGAAATCGTATTCGGGATAACGCGTAACCTTTCTTGCCACCAGACTATCGATGCCCTCCTGGGCCAGATATGTCAAGAAGACCGGCCCCGTATTCGCATTGACCGTCAATACATGCTTTATGCGGTCTGCTTCTTTATCCACTTTTGTCAGTTCGTGCTTTTTGATCCGTCCCTCTTCATATTCAGCAAGATCTACTCTTCCTACGATGCCGTATTGTTCATGAGTACCGGTTTTCTGACGATATATGTAAAAGCATGGCATCTGTTCCTGGAACAGAATATTTTCACGAACAAGGCTATTAAGATTATCTTTTGCGATTTCATGGATGCGGCTGTCATATGCGCTGTATGGATCCTGCATATCAATTTCTGATTTCTCGACACGTAAAAAACTCAAAGGATTGTTTCTCGCGATATCCCGTGCCTCTCCCACACTCACCACATCGTAAGGGTGTGAAGCAACGGCTTCTACAAACTGTTTCTGCGGCCTCAGCGCTTTGAACGGAAGTACAATTGGCATAATAAGAAATCTCCTTTGGGAAATTTTTTTAACATACTGACATACTGAAATCAAATCAAAAGCACGTGTGATAAATAAATCTATTTCACACTTGGATACAACATGCTATGGGTGCTTAAAATATTTACTCATGGTGTGACTACGTACGCGAGGATATTAATGTCCGTTCATCTAATTTCATGTGATACTACTACATCTTTGTTCTTTCGCTTTGTAAGGGGTTACGGTTCACTGTAGAATACTATGAATCAATATTTTTCCCAAGACTCCTGGTAATAATTGTGAAAGGAACTGTCATGCGTTTAATAAGAGTTTTCGTACACGGGCTTGAAAGTTCAAGCCAGGGAATGAAGGGGGTATTTTTTCGGTCAAGGTATCCCGATATGATTATCGAAGATTATGTCGGGACTTTTAAAGAAAGGATGAATAAATTAAATTATATCCTTTTTCATAAAAAAAACCTCATATTGGTCGGATCCAGTTACGGAGGATTAATGGCAACTGTCTATGCCGGCCACTATGAAGAGAAAATACAAAAACTGATCCTTCTGGCACCGGCACTTAACATAGATGAATTCAAACCGTATTTAACAAAGAAGCTCACTCTTCCCGTGATACTATACCACGGAAAGAATGACGATGTGGTACCTCCGGCAGCAGTCTGGGAAATTGCCCGGGCAGTTTTTGCAAACCTCCGGTACCATCTGGTTGACGACGATCATTCCCTTCACAACACATTCAGCGCTATGGATTGGGATTCTCTGTTAGACATGTAAATTGACCTGTATGCAAACTAATGAGCTGGCACGTAATAACTGTTCCTAAAGTAATTTCTTGACAACATTTCTGTGTTCTCTTAGCATTACTGAAAGAATTGGAGTTAAAAATAAGAGATGTACTCAAAAAAAGTTGTTATCCGTTACACGGCAGACAATGTGGACCAGCCTATTATATGTCAGCTCGTAAAAAAACATGACCTCGACTTTAATATCCTCAAAGCCCAGATATTACCCAGACGGGAAGGCGTTATTGTCGTTGAGCTAAGAGGTTCGAAAAAAAATTTTGATAAGGGCATCCACTTTTTAAAAGAAAAGGGACTGAAGGTAGAACCGGTTTCAAAAAACGTAAGCCAGAATAGTGATAAATGTGTACATTGCGGTGCCTGCACGGCATTTTGTCCTACTGATGCCCTCTATCTGGAGAGGCAATCTATGAAAGTCATATTTGATGCGGAAAAGTGCAACGGATGTGAACTTTGCGTCCTGGCTTGTCCCCCCAGAGCAATGGAGGTCAATATTTTTTGAGGGGAGATCGATAAGGAAGGTTTATTTATTTTTGGTGGATTGTTTATCATCTCCCATCATTTTATTCACATCTTTAGTCACAAGTTTTTCACCCTTTTTGTATACATTTTTCACGCCATCATATACCCCTCTACCCTTCTCCACAATATAACCCGTTTCATCCTTCGCCTTGTTCATGGTTGCTTTCACATCTTTCAGCGTTACGCCCGGATCAGTAAAATATAAATATCCGACGAAAACAATGAGCCCGAGAATCAACAGTAAGGCCAACTTGACGAATTTTTTTAATATAAAAAATGCGATTAAGATTGCAACAAAACCAAATACACCAGCGGTAAATTGATGTGCGGTTATATAGTTTATAATGCCTTCCATTTTTTAAACCTCCTTTAAAATAACTTAATATAACTTAATTTTACTTCATGTCTCCATAAAAATCCAGCAATCCTTTAATCTTGACAAATAATGAATAAGACGTTTACATTATCATTTTAGGAAATAAGCTTCGGAGAATCTTCGATCTTCAAGGAATAATAATGTTGCCCATTCGCCCGCGTTCCACGCAGCAAGCCACGGAATATGCGATCGCTACCGGACTCAATGAGACCTGACCTTTTTCAAAGAAACACTACAGAAAAGGATTTAATCGAATTGACTCTGCACGAGTCGAAAAGTATTTTTGTTTTATTCCCCACAGCTTGCTACAGATAATCGGTATAGAGATTGCCTTGGATTTCATACCATGGTTTTTAGAAAAATTGTATAAGGTAGAAACATTATTGTGATTAAAGTAGCTATATCAACCCTTGGATGCAAAGTCAATCAGTACGAATCCGCAGGCATTTTAGACAAGCTCGACAAGAACATCTTTGTACCAGTACCATTCCATACGAAGGCTGATTGTTACATCATCAATACCTGCACCGTCACAGGCCGGACAGATTATCAATCGAGGCAGATTATTAGAAGAGCGATCAGGATTAACCCTGATGCATTAATTATCGTTACGGGCTGTTATGCCCAGGTTGCACCTGAAGACATTGCCAGGATCCCCGGTGTAACACTCATCGCAGGAACTGCTGAAAAGGAGAACATTCCGCAAATTATAGAGCAGTTAGTGAAAGGAGAGCCGCAATGTCTCGTCACTGACATCTTTCAGACCGGTAAATTTTCCACGCTCAGTCCGTTGAAATTCCCCGGACATACAAGGGCATTCCTCAAAATCCAGGATGGATGCAATAGTTTCTGCAGCTATTGCATCATTCCTTACGCGAGGGGTCGAAGCAAAAGTCTTCCTGAACGCGAGGTGTTCCATAAAATCGAAACGCTGGCCAGGACTGGTTACAGAGAAATGGTCCTGACGGGGATTCACCTGGGAGTCTATGGTGAAGACCTGGTTCCGCCCTCAAATCTTTTCAATATATTGGACTGCGTTGAGAAAAACAAAAGCGTAGAGAGATTACGTTTAAGTTCCATAGAGATAACGGAAATAACGGACAACATGATACGGCTGATGAAAAATAGCTCCACCCTCTGCAGGCACCTTCACATTCCCCTCCAGAGTGGGGACGACGGAATTCTAACCGCTATGAAAAGAAATTATGACTCGGTATATTTTAAAAATCGCATTAAAGAAATCAGCCGGGCGCTCCCCCATATTGCCATCGGAATTGATGTGATGGTCGGCTTTCCCGGTGAGGGGGAGGAAGCGTTTAATAATACACTTACGTTGGTAGAAGAACTTCCCATTGCGTATGTGCACGTATTTCCGTACTCAGAACGGCCAGGCACAGCGGCAATTGAATTGCCCGGCAAGGTGAATGCCTCTGTCAAAAAAAGGCGCAGTGAAATACTAAGAAATCTGGGAAAAATAAAAAGAAAGACCTTCGCGAAAAGATTTATAGGACAAAAACTGGCCGTTCTCATCGAGGATAAAAAAGACAAAGAGACGGGTTCTATAAAAGGTTTTTCTGATAATTACTTATGTGTTGTCATACGTAATGGCAACTCTTCACTGGTAAATCATATCGTAAACGTGATACCGGATGATTCTCATGAGGGGAAATTATATGGAAGGATTCGCAACAATGACTGATGAAAGATTAACAAGTCTCAGCAATTTTCAGCAGATACTTGCCCACACTTTCAATGACATCAATCTTCTCGATAATGCATTGATACACAGGTCCTTTGTCAATGAAAACGTCTCTCTGTCCTGCAAGGACAATGAAAGGCTTGAGTTTCTTGGAGATGCTGTCATCGGGCTTTGCATCAGCGACATGCTAATAAAAAAATTTGTGGACTATACCGAGGGTCAGCTTTCAAAAATGAGGGCCGACGTAGTGAATGAATACTCGCTTGCTGACCTGGCCCGGAAACTTTCTATTGGAGATTACCTCCTCCTTGGCAAGGGAGAAGAAACATCAGGAGGAAGGACTAAAACATCAATCCTCTCAAACGCCTTTGAAGCAGTCACCGCAGCCATATATATTGATAGCGGATTTGAGAATGTATGTAAATTCTTAAAAACTATCTTTGAGCCGTTGATTGAGGAAGGCAGAAGTAGCCTTATCTATAGGGATTATAAAACAGCACTCCAGGAAATCTGTCAGTTCCGGTTTAAAGAAACTCCGAAGTATTCACTCACCAGTGAAATCGGCCCCGACCACGACAAAGTTTTCGAGGTGAGCCTGACTATTGCGGGCACTATCACAACCACGGGATCAGGAAAAAGTAAAAAGGAGGCAGAACAACGGGCAGCGCAGAAAGCTTTGGAAGAACTCACAAGAACTCAAAATAGCCCCCCCATGCCTAACGGAGGGCAGTCATAGGCTGCCACACATGACGCATATGATTGTACCCTTTTTTATCATGTATCAAGGCTGTCCGAACAGATGTACCTTTTGCAATGTGCACCAGATTGCCGGATATGATAATGAGAGCGTCACAGAAAAATCATTCCGGGAAAAGGTTCACAGATACCTCAGTCAGGCAAAACGGAAACCAGATCGCGTCCAGATTGCTTTTTATGGCGGTAATTTCATAGGCATGGAAAAAGAACGTCAGGCTGAACTACTAAAATACGCCCAGACTTTCATTCAACATGGACAGGTGCATGATATCAGAATTTCTATAAGACCTGACAAGATAGACCGTGACAGATTAGAACTGCTTAAATGTTTCGGTGTGACCACGGTTGAAATCGGCGCCCAGTCATTTGTTGATGAGGTATTGATACTTGCCCGAAGAGGCCACTCATCCTCCGACATAATAAACACCGTGAATACGCTTAGGGAGTGGGGATTTAAGACAGGGATACATATCATGTTGGGGCTCCCGGGAGACAACCGGTCAGGATTTGAATACACGATTCGCGAGACCATCGCCCTCAAACCCGATATGGTCAGGATCCACCCCACGATTGTCTTTCAGGGTACGGGTCTGGCGAAGCTCTTTATACAAGGCGCTTACACACCTCTCAGCATTTCAGAAGCTGTTGACATGTGCAAATATGCTTTGGCAGGGTTTGCGGACGCCGGTATTCCCGTCATCCGTCTTGGTCTGCAAACAAACCGGGAGATGGAGACCGAAGGCAGCATCATTGCCGGCCCATATCATCCGGCATTCCGTTCCCTGGTCGAAGAATCATTGTTCCTCGATATGGCATCTTCACTGCTTACTGAAGAAGAGGTTAGGGGCAAGGAAATTATTTTTTCTCTACCGCTGAAAGATGTATCGTCTTTCCGGGGACAAAGGAATAGAAATCTGCAGTTGCTGAAAAACACATACCGGCTTGCAGGATTAACAGTGAAAGTGGCACATGGACGGGAAGATGGGGCTGTATTCATGACTGTTGAAGACAGGACATGGAAGATACACAAATTTAGAAAGCCTGAAAGGATATATGGAAACACGCTTCTTCACCCTTAAACCTTTGCGAAACAGCACGATAAGGATACACTAAAGATGTTCAAATCAGGATTCATTGGCATTATTGGTAGACCCAACGTGGGAAAATCGACCCTTCTCAACGCCATAATTGGTGAAAAGATCGCTATCACTGCATACAAACCCCAGACCACGCGCAATAGAATACTAGGCATCAAAAATAGTGAAAACGGCCAATTGATCTTCATCGATACACCAGGCATTCATAAAGCAACAACACCATTAAATCAATTCATGGTGGCCACAGCTATGAATACTTTCAGAAGCACCGATATCCTTCTCATGCTTGTTGAGGCTCCCGAAAGTGTTCATCGCGACGATCAATTGATCATTGATGCTCTTCATAGCATCAGATTGCCGGTTATTCTGCTGATCAACAAAATCGACCTTGTCCGGAAGAGTACAATACTCCCTCTCATTGACCAGTTTCAGCGCCTTTTTTCTTTTGCTGAAATTATACCTGCATCGGCCCTTACTGGTGACGGTATCTCTGTCGTGATTGACCAAATATGGAAAATTCTGCCTGAGGGTCCTAAGTATTTCCCGGACGAAATGATGACCGACAGGAGTGAACGTTTCATCGCCGCAGAGATCATCAGGGAAAAGATCATCCTTTTGGCCCATCAGGAAATTCCTTACACAACAGCCGTTGTTGTGGATTCATTCAAAGAAGATGAAAAGAAAAATTTAATTCGCGTCCAGGCAACCATCAATGTCGCAAAGGATTCACAGAAAGGGATAATTATCGGTAAAAAGGGTTCCATGCTTAGAGAGATTGGCACGCGGGCAAGACTGGAAATGGAAAAATTCTTTGCCGCGAGAATTTATCTGGAATTATTTGTACGGGTAAAAAAAGACTGGCCCCATGACCCGCGCATGCTCGGCGAATTTGGGTATGCAGAAAAAACCTGAGATACCTGGATCAGGAGATCAAAATAAACATTACATGACTCTAAAGAAAATCTCCCACGCGTCCACGCGGAAACAACACAGCGTTCGTGCAATATTTTTTTATTCTGATTTATCTACCCTTAAAAGTGACACGTTATGAGCAAGCAGACGGTATGGCCTTCTCTCGGAAGGTTTCCCCAGCGTGCATCGTGCTTTTGGAAGTTTCACGAACTTCCTGCCGTGATCCATAGATGAGTCATGAAGAATTAAGGTGTTTCCGGAGACATTTGTTACGCATGTCCAATGACCGTCTTCTCCGTTTCCGTTCGCAGATTGCCAATTATAGTCAACGAGGGCGATACAATTACCATGACCCCCATATTCTGTGAAGGCTTCCCGTATACGGCTCCAGTATTGATCAATTGTATTTGGACGCCTGCTTCCCTGCAATGGTTTCTTCCAATAGAGCCGGACGTTTTTATTGTGTAAAAATTCCGTAGTTTTTTTCAACATATATGAGATGTCGCGCGCGCTGGTTCCATCCCATATAAACTCAACGGGACTTTTAGGCTTTTTCTTCCGCCGCCGGTTATTCCGTTTGTATATACTTCTTACCAGTTCCTTGAACAAATTATCTTCGTCCTCTTTAGACAGTCTTCTACCCGCGAGATGTCTGATGGCATTGACCAGGGCATAGATGCCACAAAGTCCATCCATTTCTCCTTGTCGTAATGGTTTACGCATTGCACTACCTACAAAATGATACACTTAAGTTCTATTTCCGCTTTCTAAATTTGGCCTATGGGAACACTATTGACCCGGCGACCCGGTTTATTTGACATAGCCGTAATCTTTACAACATACGATTATTGTACCGATGGGTCCAATTTGAAAACATT
>DNUI01000105.1:1401-5812 GCA_003508565.1 Syntrophaceae bacterium | reverse complement strand
AGTAAACATATTAACTGATTAATTATATTCAATGTGTGCGTATATGGCACGAAAAGTGCGGATATTGCACACAACTTAAAGCCCTCGACAGCATAGCATCCCCCAACATCATCCCTTATACATTGTGCGAATGTCGCACTAATCATTGTGAGAAAAATCCTGTGAAGCCCTCTACCTTACATTATATTTATAGCCCCATCGCAATAATATAGTTTTTAAAATAATGGTTTAACTAGTTGTTATAAATAATTATATAGGAGAATTTGGTTATGTGTGTACACAAAATATACAAATCTAAATTAAAGTGGCAGTAATATTGCAATATGGAAAATACAGTTTTAATAAGAGACCTCTCGAGAGCGTAAGAGACCTTTAGGAATAATAGCCAATAGAGCATATATGAAAGGTAGATCTCAGAGGTCTCTTAAAATTGATATTCAATAACGGCAATATGTTCCATGAAGAAGGAGGGGAAACACCGCAAAGATAAGATAAAAAAAATTAAAAGTCAGGAAGAGTCCTTGCCAGATGCTGATTTCGGTAATGATGAATACGGTTTTGAATATGATTTTTTTATTACAACGAATAATGAAAATATCGAAAAAAAGTTATCCGTATTGCAACCAAGGAAAAAGGAAAAAGTAAAAGACACAGAAGACCAAAGTAAGACCTTTTTTCTTCCTGACTTTTTTGTCCACGAAGATTAGTTCTGCTGACGTTGGCAAGTTTTTCTGATGTTAAAAATCGGTGGATGGTTTTCATTCCCTCCTTTGCCATCCACCGGCCCCCTGAACAGATAATCTGAAGAGGACTAGTATGTATGGTCCCTTTCAGTTTACATAGAGGTGGATGGTTTGTTTTCCCTCCTTTAACCATCCACTTTTATTTTGTTAAAAAGACGGTAACTTCCGACAAATATTTATACATTGAACCGAAAAAAGGCAATATCACCATCCTGCAGGATATAGTCTTTCCCTTCTGAGTGAATGAGTCCTTGTTCTTTCGCTTTTGCCATGCTGCCTAGTTTAATAAATTCGTCGTAATGAATAATTTCAGCTTTGATAAAACCTCGTTCCATATCTCCGTGTATTTTTCCCGCTGCTGCGGGAGCTTTTGTTCCGTCAGGAATCGTCCAAGCCCGAAGTTCTGTTCCGACGGTAGTATAAAAAGTAATCAAACCTAAAAGTTCATAACCCTCTTTTATTAATTTTTGGAGACCAGATTCCTGAAGACCGAGATCACGAAAAAATTCTCTCTGTTCTTCCTTGGGAAGTTCTGCTATTTCAGCTTCCAGATCACCGCATATGACGATCACCTTCAAGCCTTCCTGCTCTGCTAGTAATTTTATTTTCTTAAGATAGTCATTATTTCCCTTGAGGACAGCCTCACTGACATTCGCAACATACAGAATTTTTTTAACTGTCAGCAGGTGAAGGTCGCTAAGGATATGTTGATCTTCCAATGAAAAAATACTTTTACGTGCAGGGGTACCCTTTCCCAAAGTATCCCTGATATGAAGACATATGTCCAACTCTTTACGGGCGAGCGTGTCTCCTGTTTTTGCAAGTCTTTCAATCTTTGAAATCCTCTTTTCGACTGTTTCTAAATCAGCAATAATTAATTCAGTATTTATTATCTCTATGTCGCGGGCAGGATCGACAGCTCCGTATATGTGGGAAACAGAGGGATGGTCAAAGCACCGAACAATGTGCACAATGGCATCGACTTCCCTGATATGTCCGAGAAACTTGTTTCCCAATCCTTCTCCCCGGCTAGCACCCCTGACAAGACCGGCTATATCGAGAAATTCTATAGTGGTGTAGGTAATCTTGGGTGGTTTTATGATTTTCGCGATTGTTTCGAGTCTTGCGTCAGGTACAGGGACAATTCCTATGTTGGGATCAATAGTGCAGAAGGGATAGTTGGCAACCTCTGCACCTGCCGCCGTCAGGGCATTGAAAATAGTGGATTTCCCAACGTTTGGAAGTCCTATAATGCCGCATCGAAATCCCATAGTAATATCCTATCATTATAATTGCTTCCATGTGAACGCTAAGTTTTTTTACTACTACTGTCAAGCATAAAAAAAGAAGCATCTCATGCAGAGACGCTTCTTTTAATGGAACGAAAAGATATTGTTATGGTAATCTTCACATGAAATTAAGATATGATCAGCAGGGTAGAGTATCATATCCTTTGGCGGATTGATTAGTGCCTCTGCAGTTGTACTGGTTCATGGCAGCTTGGATACCAGACACAATCATTGCCGTTAATGCATTACTTGCTGTCATGGTGATGAGGGGAAGCAGCTTCATTTCTTCATCAGTGAATGTTTCAAGAACATATTTTTCTACCAGTAACTTATCAGGCGGTTTTCCTATGCCGACTCTCAACCTGATAAATTCCGAATTGCCTAAATATTCTATTATTGAAATTAAGCCTTTGTGTCCCGCATGCCCTCCGCCAGCTTTAATTCGTATCATTCCAAACGGCAGATCAATGTCGTCATGAACTACAATTAAATCTGCAAGATCAATTTTAAAATAGTCTGTACACTTTCTTACTGAAACACCACTTAAATTCATGAAAGTCTGTGGCTTGGCGAGTAAAACCGGAATATTGCCGATCTTGCCTCTTCCAACGCAGGCATGAAAGCTCTTCACGAGTATAGAGATGTCATAGTTATCAGCAATCTTATCAAGGGTGAGGAAGCCAATATTGTGTCTTGTGGCCTGATACTTAAAACCAGGATTTCCAAGCCCGACTATAAGTTTCAAACAGTAACCCCTTGCGTTGCTGAGATATCATTCACGTAAATTTTATCAGCTCTGTTCCTTCGGTTCCTCTCCCACTACCGGCTCCACTTCTTCTATCTGTTCAGCTTGTACGGTCGTTTTTGGTGCGGTAACTGATGCTAAAATTGTATCTTCATGGTCAAGTATGGTGATGCCCTCAGGCAGCTTCAGGTCTTGTACCTTTATTGAATCACCGATATTAAGATGGCTCACATCTACCTCAAAAAAATCGGGTAACACTGCAAAGAGGCATGATACCTTTATTTCTCTTTTCACATGATGAAGATCGCCACCCAGCTCGACACCCACGGCCTCACCTTTGAAGTGGATCGGTATATCAAGGGTAATGGCTTGTTGTTTATCGATTTCGTAAAAGTCAACATGAAGGAATTTTCTATTGACAGGATTTAACTGCAATTCCTTGATAAGAGTAAATTTTTCGATTATTTTACCGTTCTCAACGCGCAAGTTTATGAATACATTTTCTTCTTTGCCCCTTAAGAGTTTTGTTAATTCATTAGCGCTTACGGCTAACAGGAGAGTGTCCTTATTATTACCGTAAACGACCGCGGGAACCAAACCGCTTTTTCTCAATCTTCGAGCAACACCTTTTCCGGTATTATTACGGAGAGTGGCCTTTAACTCATTTATTTCCATTTAGTCCTCCTATATAAAAAGCGAATGTACTGAATCGTTATAGTAGATACGCCGAACGGCTTCACTAATAAGACCCGCCACGGAAAGAACTTTAATGCGGTTACATGCCCGTGCTTTATCGTGCAAGGGTATCGTATCTGTGACGATAATCTCCTTGAGATTAGAGGTTTCAAGTCTCTCGATAGCAGGTCCTGAAAGAACGGGGTGGGTGCAACAGACGGAAATCTCCAAGGCCCCTGCCTGTTGGAGGGCATCGGCTGCCTGTGTTATGGTTCCTGCGGTATCAATCATGTCGTCAAGAACTATTACTCTTGCTCCTTTTACATCACCGATAATATTCATAACTGTAGATTCGTTAGGTCCTTCTCTTCTTTTATCGACAATGGCAATATTAAGTCCTAACCGTTTACCGAACGCCCTTGCCCTTTCGACACCGCCCGTATCAGGTGAAACGATGACAATATTACCCTGATAATTTTTCCTAATGTACTCTAAGAGAACAGGTGTTGCATAAAGGTTATCGACGGGAATGTTGAAGAAACCCTGTATCTGTCCTGCGTGGAGATCTATTGAAAGTACGCGGTTTGCCCCTGCCGTTGTGATAAGGTCCGCGACAAGTTTCGCCGAAATCGGCGCCCTCGGTGCCACCTTTCTATCCTGCCTTGAATAGCCGTAATAAGGTATGACCGCTGTGATCCTGTCTGCAGATGCCCTCTTCATGGCATCGATCATGATCAGAAGCTCCACAAGAGTGATATTAACGGGAGGGCATGTAGACTGAATAATGAAGACGTCCATGCCCCGCACGTTTTCGTTGATTTCCACCCTCGTTTCGCCGTCACTGAACGTTGAAACATTGGCCTTGCCTAATGATACCCCCAGTTTTTCACATATATTTTGGGCAAGAGATATATTCGCATTACCCGTAAATATTCTTATTCTATCAAGCATGTAGACCC
>DNUI01000105.1:0-1205 GCA_003508565.1 Syntrophaceae bacterium | reverse complement strand
CATGTCGTGAATGGAACATGATATTTTTTGTCATGGAAAGTGTGTTCTGCGCCTCTTATAAAGAATGAGCGATAACTACAGACCAGCTTTTCTCACCAATACTTTCTATGGCTTCTTTTGCCTTGTATGCTGCCTTTTCCTCTGTGAAAATCCCTGCCACGGTCGGGCCGCTGCCGGACATTAATGAACCCAGAGCGCCATTCTGCATGAGATAATTCTTTATATGCTGCAATTCAGGATGGAGACCCAGGGTAACCTTTTCCAAATCATTGTGGAGTCCCTTTATCAAATCTGCAACCGTATAAAGTGCTGGACATGTATACTTTACTGCCTGTTTTGTCAATCTTAAATTAAAATTTTCATAAATCATTCTTGTGGAGACTTCAAAACCGGGATGTATCAGGACAAACCATAATAATGGAATATATTCAATGGCTTGAAGTTGGTCACCAATGCCAAATGCCCATGCCGATTTTCCAAATATAAAAAATGGAATATCCGCGCCGATATTCGCACCTATTTTCATAAGGTCCTCACGTGTATAATGAAGTCCCATCAAATCGTTTATAGTTGTCAAGGTTGTGGCGGCATTGGAACTACCCCCTCCCAGTCCTGCCCCCACGGGGATTCTCTTGGTAATAGTAATATGAATTCCCGATGAACATGGTGCCTGGGAGAGAAGGGCATCCGCAGCTTTGTAAACAAGGTTATTTTCATTTTCTGGAATAGAGCTATCCGGACAGCGTATAGTGATTCCGTGGTCGGCGGGGCGGAATATCATTTCGTCATAAAGACTAATAGGGTGCAGTAATGTTGCTATGTCATGATAACCATCGTTCCGCTTTCCGAGAACGCGCAAGTGAAGATTAATTTTTGCCGGTGATAATTTCTGCATCATCACTGGGCCTTTTCTTTCACATACCTCATCATTAATTCATACAGGATTCCCTCCAGAAGGGATTTTTCATTATTATCAAGATTTCCAACTGTCTTAATCTTTATCATGTTCAACATATCAATGGTTTGTTTTGCTGCCGTAAGATTTTTTTCCGCCTTTTTTGTCACGGGATCAGGAAAATCTCCAAAGTGATACATGGCGGTTGTACTGAGTGAAAGTACGAAGGTGGAAAAGGTGACTTCGGGAAAATATTCCTCCCGGGATGTTTCCTCACTCTTCTCTTCCGGAGGCTTGTCCTCTATCGTTG
>DNUI01000202.1 GCA_003508565.1 Syntrophaceae bacterium | reverse complement strand
ATAGACACGATACAACTACTCAATGCTGTCCCACTGCCCGGTTCCGAGCTCAGAGCGAGGTTGGAGAGTGAAGGCCGTCTCCTGCCTCTTTCGAAGGTGGGCTGGGATAAATATGACGGACTGTTTCTTTGTTACGATCCCCGGCCTGACGGGATGGATGCGGTTGATCTGCATAACATTTCAAGGATGCTGATGAAAAATAATTACCTCGGGGGATTCATTAGCCGGATATTAAATTACGGCAACTGGCTGAACTGGGTTTATATTGCCACCATCGGCTTTCCCATCCAGTTTGTCGTGTTTTATTTTCGGCGGTTTATTCGTAATTTGCTGGAAAAACAGAAGACAAGAAAGGCGCTGTGTCAAGATGCGCCGATGCATACCCTTTTTACCGTTCCGCTGGCTAATACATGGCAAGACATAAAACGAAGATGGAGAAACCTGTTTATTAAGACATACGCGGGCGCTATCGTGAAGCGATGGCTTAAGGAATACCAAAACAGCGAATACATAAACACACTCCGGCAGCTATAAATTACAGGAGTGAGAATATTGTCGGACTTCACAAGGATAGAGGCAGGCAAGAATTAATGATTTGTAACCGGCTGGGATCCAGGAATATTTGTTGAGCATATGGATGCATATTCATGGATGTATAAAAAACAAATTCTTATCAAAGGAAAAAGCTATGAAAAGAATAATTATGTTGGCAATGGTTTTAGTGATGCTGCTGATATCTATTGGCGGATGTTTTGTGCCGTGGAATGAAGGTGGAAGAGATGGAAGAAATGGCAGGGATGGAGGACGACATTAGAAAATAAGGGAGATATTTCATGAAAATGTCAATCGTGTCTATTACTCGATGTATCGGCATATCCGTCGTATGGCGGAGTCAGTAAAGAAATGAGCCAACGGCGTAAGCGGAGCTGCAGTCAGGATTTGCAGTGCTTGGGGAACTCTCCCTGAAGCACGACAGAACCACTGCCACCAGGACAAAAGAGAAGGAATACAATTTACAGAAGGAGAAAGGGCATGATCAATTACGGATTCACCAAGGAGATTGATATCCCTTATGACACAGTCATCGAAAGGGTAAAAAAGGTGCTGAAAAAAGAAGGCTTCGGGATAATGACGGAAATCGATGTCCAGAAAAAAATGAAGGAAAAACTGGGCATTGATGTGAACAAATACATTATTCTGGGCGCCTGCAATCCTCCAAATGCATATAAGGCGATCCTTATCGAGGAAAACATCGGGCTCATGCTTCCCTGCAACGTTATTGTTTATGAAAAGGGCGGCAAGACAGTAATTTCCGTTATACGGCCGACGGTTGCCATGCAGATGATTGATAATGCGGGACTTCAGAAAGTTTCGGAGGAAGTAGAGGAAAAGTTGAAGAAGTCATTCGACGCAATAAAATGAGGATATGCCGAAGATGAAAAAATATCTTAAATTATTTCTTATGATGATGACCGGCTTGCTTATATCCTGCGCCGGTGGAGATTACTATGATGGGTATAGTCATTACGGATGGGGTCCCATGATGCATAACGGATGTAGATATGGAGGGATGTTTATGTGGATAATATTTTTGATCGCTATTGGATTGCTGATCTATTTCTTTGTTCAGTCTCAGAAAACCAGAGGACAGACGCCGACACAGAATGAAAGCCACCTGGATATTTTAAAGAAGCGCTATGCGAAGGGTGAAATCAATAAAGAAGATTTTGAACGGATGAAGCGCGATCTGGAAACTTAATGCATTTCAAAAGTAAATACAGGACGCGTTATTCAATCGTAAAACCGGCAACGAAATTCTGGAACAGGGTCTTGCATATGCGGTTGCTTTTGGTGAACCCTTCATATCGAATCCCGATCTTGTAGAGAGCATCCGTCGAGGTACGGAGCGGGCAAATTGGGATGAAAATATTTTTTATATGCCTGAATCAAAAGGCCATACGGACTGTCCTACCCCTTAAAGCGTAACAGTATCCCTCAATATGCTGAGGTTCCACCAAATACTGAGGCCAAACAAATCATTTCCTGCTTTTCGTATCTTATTCCATGATCATCTAACAAGCTGTTATTAAAGGATTAATGTAAATTATAATTTTCTTTAGATTGTTGGCAAACTATTTGCTCTTACTATTTTCATTATCTTTTAATCATAAAAATGGAGGTCATCTTTTATGACGCTTTTAATCATACGAATGAATGTCCTTTCTGAGAAACGCGTGGAGTTTTCACAGACGATTGCCTCTCTGTCCGTTTCCACAAGGATGGAGAAGGGATGCAAGCGCTGCGATTTCTGTCAGAGTATCGATGATGAAAACAGATTCTTTCTTCTTGAGGAATGGGATACTCAGGAACACCTTAGTTGCCACTTGAAGTCGGATAATTTTAAGGTGATCCGGGGAGCGATGAACCTTCTCCAGGAACCCTATGAAGAGACATTTCACAATGTATTTCGCCCGGCGGTGATGGAGAAGATTTAATGGATAAATTTCTTATTACGAAATGTCTTCGCTGCAGAGGTGCTGTGGCTTATGACAAATATTACGGTCTCGATGGACAGTTTTGGGGATGGAAGTGTTTGATATGTGGGGAGATTACCGACCCGGTAATTTTGGCTAATCGGCAATTGACGAGAACGGATCAGGAGATGGAAGCTGAAGGGCAAGGGTATAATAAGATGGAAGATAGAGAAGGCATTGACGGTTTTTTTCTAATATCTGAACCGGATTATGGCAAAGAGATAAAAAAGGTACAAAAGAAAAGGTTAGGGGGAATGTCTTAAGGACATCCAAAGTAGATTGAACTTGATGAAAGAATTTTATCTCAAAAAGGAGCCAAACATGCCTTCGGCGGTCATATTAATGATTCTCTTGATTCTTTGCTATCTGGGATTGCTTACTGGCTACACGATGGGCGGAGGTATTCATGTATTGCTGGTCATTGCCATAACCGTATTAGTGGTACGCGTTATTCAGGAAAAGAAATATTATAACGATTTAAATCGTTGGCGGAGACGGTGAGATATTTAAAAAGGAGGAACACCATGAAATTGAGCAGTAAGGATAGTGTCCCAATGTTGAATTGTTTTGTTGCCATCTATCTCATTGTAATTGGCGTTCTCGCATTGATTCGTTGATTGGCTTGCGAATTTTATATTTGGACGGAAATTATTATTGGAAACAAGATAGCCCGGAAATTAAATCGAAAAACTAAAGGAGAATAATATCATGAAATCAAGCAGAAGGGACAAGACAGAAGGTAAGTTTCACCAAATGAAAGGTAAAGTCAAGCAGGTTGCAGGACAAATAAGTGATAATCCAAAATTGGAAGCTGAAGGCGCCGTTGAAAAGATAGTCGGCAAGATTCAGGAAAAAAGAGGTCATGTCAAGAAGGTTTTTGGGAAGTAGTGCCGAAGGGCATGACATTTATGGAGTAGAAGAGTTCAAAAAATAAATTAACAACAATAAAAGGAGAACGTATCAATGAAAACAATTTATAGACTGGTAGTAATGATGATGGTGGTCGCAGTTATGCTGGTGCTCAGCATGCCAGTGCAGGCGTCCAAAATGGATAACCGGATAGAATCATCTGCCAAAAATTCGTATGTATTCAAAACCTATCTAAAGGCTGATGATATTAAAGTCGAGTCCGAAGATGGCGCTGTTACCTTAACTGGTACTGTCTCCGAAGAATCCCACAAATCATTGGCCCAGGAAACAGTAGCAGACCTTCCTGGTGTCAAGAGTGTGGATAACAAGTTGGAAGTCAAAGGGGAAAGTCCGGCTCCGATGTCGGATGCGTGGATCACTTCTAAAGTAAAAACCATGTTCCTGTTTCATCGGAACGTGAGTGCCATGACGGAGGTTAGCACTAAAGATGGAATCGTCACTTTACGGGGCAAAGCTGCAAATGAGGCACAAAAGGAATTGACGACTGAATATGCCAAGGATGTTGAAGGAGTTAAAG
>DNUI01000104.1 GCA_003508565.1 Syntrophaceae bacterium | reverse complement strand
ACCCGGAAAGAAGCCCCTGTGCTTTATAATGCGGTGGAATCCCTTTCAACAAAAGCCAAAATACCTGTGCCGAAAGTCTATATTATTCCAAATGAGACTCCGAATGCTTTCGCAACAGGGAGGAATGAAGATCATGCTGCCGTTGCGGTTACATCCGGCATCCTGAAGATTTTGAACAAAGATGAGTTGGAAGGGGTCATCGCCCATGAGCTTTCCCATATCAAGCATAAGGACATCCTGATCGGCACCATGGCCGCAACGATTGCCAGTGCGGTTGTTTTATTGTCTCGATGGGCAGTCTTTTTTGGCAGCGATGAAAGGGGGATGATCAGCACGATTGCAATGGCGATTGTAGCGCCTGTTGCGGCGACAATCATTCAGATGGCCCTGTCCAGATCGAGAGAGTATGAAGCGGAACCCTTATGAATCTTTTCAGCACTCACCCGCCTGTTGAAAAGAGAATTGAACGGTTAATGAAGCTAAAAAACAGCCCTTCATGAAAACAATGGAATCGGGGAATCGGAATCTTCATGACGGGACGGCTTAAAAAGAACAACATCCTGGAGGGCTGATATGACGCTTAAAATCAATGCCTGGTTCATTCTGATTTTAGCTTTGATTATATCTTTCAGCGGATGCGAGGATGAAAAGAAACACCCTCCCTTGTCTCAAGTTTCCAAAGTAGATATCAACCGCTATTTGGGGCTTTGGTATGAAATCGCCAGAATTGATCATTCTTTTCAGAAAGGCTGCGTCGCTTCTACGGCCCAGTATGCTTTGAGACCGGACGGATATATCAAGGTCGTCAACCGGTGCAGGAAGAATAGCCTGGCTGGAGAAATCGCTTCTGTTGAGGGAAAAGCCTGGGTAATAGACAAAGATACCAATGCATGGCTTAAAGTCCAATTTTTCTGGCCCTTCAGGGGAGATTACATCATTATTGATCTGGATGAAAAAGATTACAGCTATGCTGTGGTTGGGCATCCATCAAGAGATTACTTGTGGGTGCTTTCAAGGACACCGCAGATGAACGACTCTATCTATCAAGGAATTATTTCTCGACTTATCACTCAGGGTTATGCTGTAGAGAAGATCAAAAGATTCCCGCAGATAAAAGAGTGAATGAGAGGATCAAGTTCAGTGAGAAGTATATCCATCAGACCCACGCATAAATATTTCACCATCTTCGTAACGCTCTTGTTTGTGCTTACATTTGCAAGTCCTGTCCAATCAATTGAAAATCAGGCACGCGACAAATCGCCTGAAAAAAAGATCAAAGGAACCATTGTCATGATTCACGGTATGTTTGTCGGTTCCTGGGTCTGGGAAAATTTTAAGAAATACTTTGAGGAAAGAGGATACAAATGCATCACACCGACGCTCAGGTATCATGACACCCCCCTCAGTTCTCCGGCAAATCCCAATCTCGGAACCACGAGCATTGTCGATTACGTCAATGACATTGAAAAAGAAATCAGAAAGATCGAAGAGACTCCCATTATTATCGGTCACTCCATGGGCGGTCTTATATCTCAGATCCTAGCAAGCAGAGGTCTGGTCAAGTCGGCTGTTTTAATAGCTCCGGCCGCTCCGAGAGGTATTAATGCAGCAACATGGACAGTGATTAAAAGCGCCTGGTACAATAGGGAACGAATGGCGTTGTGGGATGAACCTCTATTCCCCACTTTTGAAGGAGTGGCCTATTCATCCTTACACTTGTTGAAACCTCAAGAGCAGAAGATGGTCTATGAAAAGTTCTCCTATGAATCTGGGAGAGCAGCGTGGGAGATGGCATTCTGGTTCTTTGACGGAAAGCGGGCGACATTTGTCGATGATGAAAAAGTTACGTGTCCCGTATTAATCATCGTAGGAACAGAAGATCGACTAACCCCACCAGCGATAACAAGGAAAATTCAGAACAAGTATAACAAGGTCTCCACCTATATTGAATTTAATAATCATAGCCATTGGATTATCGGTGAAGACGGGTGGGAAAAAGTTGCTGAAACCATCCATGGCTGGTTAGCACGTGTACCATGATGAAAGAGGATTGGGAACCTGCTGGATCTGAATAGGGGCTCATATCCGTGACCGTAAAATTTTCGATGACATCGGTGTCCATTCGGCGTGTCAGATAGTGGCGCCCATTATTATTGGTTATCCGACCAGTATACTACCAGCTTCAGAAAGACATGCGCCCGAAATTCTGAGGATTGTCTGAAGGAAGAAAGCATTGCAGGGAAATATGTCCAAGAGCATCAGCCATAGAATTCCCTCCAGAGTGGAATGCGATAAACTCATGGTGCAACATTCCATGCGACCAAACATTGTTGAGCATTCCATTCAGGTTATGAATGTTTCCCTGGCGATAACAGATAATCTAAAAAACGGTGTCGCAGTGAACAGGGACCTCGTTATTGCCGCAGCACTCCTGCATGACATCACCAAGACGAGATCTCTTACAACAAACGAGCGACACGACATATCCGGCGGAGAGCTTCTCCGAGAAATGGGATTTACAAGCACAGCTGAAATTGTGGAGCAGCATGTTGTCTTTAAGGATTTAAATCCCCAGGGAAGGCTTGAGGAGCGGGAGATACTATACTATGCCGACAAGAGGGTGACCCACGACACGATAGTGACCATCGAGGAGAGGGTGCATTACCTGATACAGCGATATGGAACTACGGAGGAGATAAGAAGGAGGATACTCCAAAACAAAAACCTGGTGCTTGCTGTTGAAAGTAAGATTGCCCGCTTTATGAAAATTGACATCCATCGTGCTATTGAGCAGATAAAAACCAGGTGAGAGCAACCGGTGATGACTAATGAGAAACAATTTAAAAACAATATTAAAAAAAGTTGGGTGATAGAAAATGACCAAAAAAGTTGATCCCAGAGAACTTGAGAGTTTTAAAGAGATGCTTTTATCCGAAGTAATCACATCTGAGGCTATCATCAATCTCCTGGACAGGAAGGGTATCATCAGCAAGCACGAACTTATGGAGGAGATGAAACGGGTTCAGGCATCTGTCTTGAAAACAGACAAATGAAATATTTAATAAATAGAGCTCTCACAGCGGTGTTAGTGGTTACAGGGCCATACTTAATAACCACTGCATCTATAGCAATCCACTGAGTTCATCGGACATATCAGAAAGGAGCGGTATCATGATTTATGTTATAGCTACTGTGGAGATTATTGAAGGAAAACGGGGTGAGTATCTCAGAGAATTGAAAAAAGTTATTCCTGATGTGCGTGCGGAAACCGGGTGTCTTGAATATGGCCCTGCAGGCGATATTGCTACTGATATCCCTGTTCAGGCCCCAGTGAACGAACACGTTGTAACCATTATTGAACGATGGACCGATATCCAGGCCTTGAAGGATCATCTCCAGAGCCCCCACATGAAGACCTATCGTGAAGCTACAAAATCTGTTATAAGAGGTCTTGGAGTTCGCATTCTAAAACCGCTGTGACTCTTTTGCAATGGGAACAAATTACGGGCACTTCTATCGAAGGGTATAAGGAGGCAGAACACTATGGCAGATAAACCTGATCCGCAGCAACCTCAGCAAATCCAGATTAATACAACTGATGAAATATCGAGAGGGAGATACAGCAATTTGATGCTGGTATCACATAGCCCGGAAGAGTTCATGCTCGACTGGCTCCTAAACTCGCCCAATGGACCTCACCTGGTATCAAGAATAATACTAAGTCCGAGCAACGTAAAGAGAGCGATCGAAGCCCTGACGACAAACCTGAAGCAGTATGAAGATAAATTCGGGGCCGTGAAATTCATTGAGCCGGGCGATCAGAA
>DNUI01000043.1 GCA_003508565.1 Syntrophaceae bacterium | reverse complement strand
TTCATTAAAAACCGGCCAGTTTCCGACCTGGTTTTTGCACATACGGTGGTAGTTGTCGATAAATGTTGGCCTTTCTGTGTCCACAAACTTTCCCACAACGATGTGACTTCCAAAATCCACAGGTGCCTCTTTCGGGTCAATATCGTTGCGGCTTATTGTGCGCTCGTGATAAAACTTCAAGGTCTCCAGGGCATTCCCTGTTTTGTTCCGGCGTCCGAACGCGGTAGGGCAGGGAGTCAATATCTCGATGAAACTGAAGCCGCGTTTCTGCATTGCCTCGGTGATGGAGTTCGTAAGCCTTCGGATATGCAAGGATGTCCACCGTGCCACGTACACCGCACCGCACGCGGAGGCCAGATAGCAGAAATTGAAAGGCTCCTCCGGACAACCAGAGATGCTTGTCGTAGTTCTCGCCCCAAAAGGAGTACTTGGCGCCAACTGACCGCCCGTCATTCCGTAGTTCATGTTATTCACACAGACGACGGCGATATCGATATTCCTTCGGGCAGCATGGATGAAGTGGTTGCCGCCGATCGCCAGCAGATCTCCATCGCCAGAGATAACCAGCACCTTCGTTTCCGGTTTGGCCAGCTTCAAACCCGTGGCAAACGGAATGGCCCGTCCGTGAGTCGTGTGAAAAGAATCCAGCCGGATGTAACCAGCCATTCGTGCGGTACAGCCAATACCGGAAACAACGGCAATCTTATCAAAATCATACCCGGATTTTTGAATAGCCGCCATTACAGAACCGAACACGGTACCGATCCCGCAGCCAGGGCACCAAATATGCGGGAGTCGTTCACTCCTGAGCAATGTATCCATGGGATGTGGCATTAGGGCTTTTTTAGTCTTTTTTGGTGTCTTCATAGTCTCTCTTTAGGTTCTTCTCACATATAGTTGCAAAAAAGATTCGAGTATCCGAAGTTTATTCCCGCCTCCTGTCACCAGTCAGTGCAGGGGCAGTACATAGCGAAAAGTAAATAGTAACGAGAAAAAACGCGTTCTTTTCTTCACCTGCTACTCGTCACTATTCACTATTTTTTGACCCCTTGAATCCTGAAGATGCTGGTGACTTTCTCAAAGGTGATGTCTTTTTTTTAGAGCCTTTCTTCTTTTTTTCATAATGCGTCATGGCGTCAAGGATGGCACCGGGGTGAATAACGGAACCGCCTAGGTGTGATACCAGGTGTACGGGACAGGCGCCACCGGCACACCGCTCCAATTCCAGGACCATCTGCCCGGCATTAATTTCAGGCATAATGAGGGCACGCACGCGTGTGGCGACAGCTCTGATGAGTTCTTCGGGAAATGGCCAGACTGTATCCAATTTGATAAGGCCCGTGCGTATCCCTCTTGACCGTGCTTCATGCACGGCATACTTGGCCGTTCTCGCACTGATCCCGTAGGCCACGACAACGATCTCTGCATCATCGAGATACAAGGTATTCGTCCGTACAATCTTATCTTTGTTGCCGACGATTTTTTGAATCAGACGATTTACCATGTTCCCCTGCGTATCCGCGTCCATTCCCGGATATCCACGTTCATTGTGCGTCAGTCCGGTAATGTGGATCCGGTAACCATCCCCGCAGTTTGCCATAGGGGCAACCCCGTCCCGATCGGGGCGATACGGCAGATAATCTCCCGGAGGCTGCTCAGGTTTGCGCCGCTCAATAAGCTCGATTTCTTTCTCCGGTGGTATCACCACCCGCTCTGTCATATGACCGACTACCTCATCGGCCATGATGATGACGGGTGTGCGGTATTGCTCACTCAAGTTAAAGGCGCGAATAGTAAAATCGAACATCTCCTGTGGACTGGAGGGAGCGAGGGCAATGATTTCGTAATGACCGTGAGATCCCCAGCGCGCCTGCATCATGTCCCCCTGACCGACCAGCGTCGGCAGACCGGTACTCGGTCCCGCTCTTTGTACGTTACAAACCACACAAGGGGTTTCGGTACAGATGCCAAGGCCAATATTCTCCATCATCAGGGAAAATCCCGGACCGGACGTACTGGTCATTGCCTTCACACCTCCCCAACTAGCCCCTAGAATGGCCGCCATTGATGCAAGCTCATCTTCCATCTGAATAAATATCCCGTTGAGTTCTGCAAGCCTGCGGGACATGCGTTCGGCAATCTCTGTTGCGGGTGTAATCGGATACCCCGCAAAAAATCTGCAACCCGCAGCCAGGGCACCTTCACAACAGGCATAGTCACCATTCATGAAATGGGTCCCCGTTAATACGGCCTTACCAGCCATACATCCTCCTAAAGTGCATGGTATTGGGTTTAGGTGTTCGCATCTTCACTTACGCCTTTCCGGTGCTCCGGATATTTCAACCGAGAAGATTGCAAATTCAGGACACAGGGCTTCACAGAAATGACAATTAATGCATTTCGATTCGTCGAGAACTGCGGGTATATGATATCCTCTTATATTGAAAGACGATGACATGACAAGGACATCCCGTGGACAGTATTCGATGCAGAATCCACACCCCTTGCATCGATCCTCTATAATAATCACTCTTCCCCTGGTCTCTTTTACATTTTCCAGATCCAGGGGTTTCCTCCAGTATTTCATCTTTTAATTCCTAATTTCCGGGGGCAGATTTGAAATCTGTCGCCCCATTTTCGTGCTTAACAAATGAGAAACTATCTTGATTACACATATATATGGGAAATGGGTAAGTATGTCAATAGAGCATATACTTATCACTCTTTGTTATATATTTTGAAATACGTATACAATGGCAAGCAATTTGCAAAATACACACGTAGCCTCTACAAATCAGAGGGAATAGGTCACTATTTGCCCGAAATATCATAGTATTTGTCAAAAAAATGGCGCATATCTTAATTATTGACGACGAAAGTTGCTTCACCGATATGTTGAGCACCATGGTAGGGGACATGGGACATCACGTTACTTCGGCATATTCGATTGAAGACGGCATGCAAAAAGCTTCCATGCAGCCCTTCGATATAGTCCTTCTCGATGTGCAACTGCCTGACGGCAGCGGACTGGATCTCTTGCCTAAGATACAGGCACTTCCTTCATCACCTGAAGTGATCATCATTACCGGATATGGTAACCCTGACGGGGCGGAACTTGCAATCAAGAACGGGGCCTGGGACTATATTCAAAAACCTTTTTCTATTTATACAATGACCCTTCTCCTTGTGCGCGCCCTTCAATACAGGGAGGCTAAGCACAGCAATAGAATGCCTTTCTTGCTAAAGAGATGTGGTATTGTCGGCAACAGCAATAAGATGGAATCATGCTTAGAACTTCTGGCCAGTGCGGCGGCAAATGAAGCGAATGTTCTCATTATGGGTGAAACCGGAACAGGAAAGGAACTCTTCGCCCGGGCCATCCACAAGAACAGCAAGAGGGCACAAAATAGCTTCATCATTGTCGATTGCGCCGCTCTACCTTCAACTATTGTGGAGAGTGTCCTCTTCGGCCATGAGAAGGGAGTCTTCACCGGTGCAGACAAACACAGAGACGGCCTGATCAAGCAAGCAGACGGAGGCACCCTCTTCCTTGATGAAGTGGGAGAACTGCCCCTCTCCACCCAGAAAGCGTTTCTTCGAGTGCTCCAAGAGCGGAGCTTTCGCCCTATCGGCAGCAAGATGGAGATAAAAAGTGACTTCAGGCTTGTCGCAGCGACAAATCGCAATCTCGAAGATATGGTAAACACAGGTTCGTTTCGGAATGATCTCCTGTTTCGTCTTCGCACTATTACTATTGAATTACCGCCACTCAAAGAGCATATTGAGGACATCAAAGAACTGGTTTTTTACTACATTGCAAAACTCTGTGGACGATATGGAAATGATATAAAAGGCTTTTCTCCCGATTTTCTGGAAGCACTGATCACCTATGACTGGCCCGGCAACATCCGGGAACTGGTCCATACCCTGGAGAGAGCTCTCGCGATAGCACATGATGAATCAACCTTGTTTCCAAAACATCTCCCTATGGATATACGCATTAAACTTGTAAGGGCAAATATTGAGCCTGTAGAAGCAAATACATCTAAAAAACAAGCAGCCGGGCGGGCACTTTTTTTAAGGATGGAGGATTTCAGAAAGAACATGGACAAAGAGTATCTTCATGATCTCATTGCCCGAGTCGGTAATAATATAAAGGAAGCGTGCAGGCTATCAGGCCTCTCCCGATCACATCTGTACTCTCTCTTGAAAGAATACAATATATCAAAACCTGAGTAGATCATGACTGTATGCCGACACGTGTCCGATATTCCGGACGGTGTCCGGTATCACGGACACTTTCACTCCCATAAAAGCTTACCCTTGCCTGAGGGCTTTCCGTCATATTTTTTAACTCATTGAAATTATGAAGATATTATATTTCCCAAATGTTGGCACCCTTCTTGCGTTTATGACCCACCATGTTAGTCATTATATTGCTCTTCAAGGGAGTCATTGAGGACATGGCGTTTCTCTTCTACACAAATAGTTCTGGGAAGACCAAGAAACAATTGCAAGAAATCATTCATGCCAGAATGCCTGGAGAGGAGATGGAGGTTTACCGGACTTTTGATTCACTTTCCAATAGACTTCTACGACCATTAGAAGGCCTAAGCGTTGCCGTTCTTCTCGTATCGTCGATGGAAGATCTGTCGAACATCCTGACCCTTTGCAATGTACTCTGGGATATGCGGTTAATTCTTATTTTGCCGGATAGAAACCATGAAACAATCATGAAAGGACATCAACTGAGACCACGCTTCTTGACTCACGCAGATTGTAATCCGACAGAGGTAGCAGAGGTTTTGTGCAACATGCTCAAAAAATACACACAAATGAGGCCTTTTTAAAAAGGGCCCAGACTTTATTAAGGGAGGAAATGTATGAAAAAAATGACACTTAGCTTTAAACTAGTTTTTGGCGGAATCACTGCAGTATTAATTCCTTTGCTCGTTGTGGGCATATTTGCCGCTGTTAAATCATCAGGGGCTCTCGAAGCGGCGGCAAAGGAGCGTGCAATGAAGGGTGCCCAAAACCTTGCTGAAACGGTGCAGGAGGTCCTCGCCGTCGAACTCAAGCTTGCGGGTCAATTAGCCATAACCAACGAAATGGTGAATGCGGCTCACAACACCAATGCGGAAGCAGCAAGCGGGAAGCTTGCCGAGGCCATGGGAAAAATCGGTAAGGATTATGAGGCAATCCTCGTAACTGATGCAAACGGCTCTGTCGTTGCGGATGGAAATAACGGTGAGTATAAAGGCCTTTCTCTCGCGGACCGGGACTATTTCCAGAGGGCAAAAACCGGGAAGGCAAACGTGGGCTCTGTTGTTAAATCGAAGAAAACGGGAAATCCTGTTGCCACTGTCTGCGTGCCTATCACGAAGGACGGAACGTTTGCCGGCACTGTTACCATGGTTATAAAGATTGATTACCTTGCAGACATAGTAACGGCAAAAGTTGGTCAGACAGGGTATGGTTTTATGACCGACCCCACGGGTATGATTATTGCTCATCCCGATAAAAATAATATTCTTTCATTAAACATCGCAACATTGAAAGGAATGGAAGAAATATCAAAGAAAATGACAGACAGACAAGCAGGTGTTGAAAACTATGTCTATAAAGAAATCCCCAAAATTGCAGGGTTCGCCCCGGTGGTGATCACTAGTTGGAGTGTCTGTATAACACAGAATGCAGAGGAATTTCTTGCCGCTGCCCATTCGATCCGCAATATCATCGCGATAGTTGCTATCTTTTTCATTGTAGTGATAACTATAATCGTTGTGTTGTTTGCGAGAAGTATTTCTCTTCCCATCAAGAGAGCCGTGGATGAAATGAACGAGGCGGCTCAGCAGGTCTCCGCAGCCTCAAGTCAGGTATCGGCTTCAAGCCAATCCCTCGCCGAAGGGGCCTCTGAACAGGCATCTGCCCTTGAGGAAACTTCATCATCACTTGAGGAGATGTCTTCCATGACAAAACAGAATGCGGGAAATGCCGCCCAGGCGGACAGTCTCATGAAGCAGGCAAACCAAGTTGTCCTGAAGGCAAATGAATCTATGGAAGGTCTCACCAGGTCAATGAAAGATATTAGTAACGCCAGTGAGGAGACTTCAAAGATCATAAAAACGATCGATGAGATTGCGTTTCAGACTAACCTCCTGGCGCTGAATGCCGCCGTAGAGGCTGCTAGGGCAGGAGAAGCTGGAGCCGGTTTTGCCGTGGTGGCGGAAGAAGTAAGGAATCTGGCCATGAGGGCCGCCGATGCTGCAAAGAACACCTCCGGTTTAATTGAAGACACGGTGAAAAAGATCAAAAACGGTTCTGATCTGGTAGCGAAAACTAATGAGGCTTTCGCCGAGGTATCCGTCAGCGCATCTAAGGTTGGTGAACTTGTCGGCGAGATCGCCGCTGCATCCCAGGAACAGGCACAGGGGATCGATCAGATCAACCGTGCTGTTGTGGAAATGGACAAGGTAACACAGCATACGGCAGCGAATGCGGAAGAGTCTGCCTCTGCATCAGAGGAGATGAATGCCCAGGCAGAGCAGATGAAACAGATAGCCTACATTCTCGTAAATATTGTTGGTAAGAGCGGCAACGGCGCCGGAAATGGGAGCCATGTTGATGTACAGCCAAAGAAAGGAATACAAAGAGTTCTATCGGCAATAAATCTCTCAAAAGGCGCGGGTAAAGAAATCATACCTCACAAAAAGGGCAGGGAAGTACGGCCGGATCAGGTAATTCCCATGGAAAAAGAAAGCTTCAAGGATTTCTAACAATAATATCCGGTAGGAAAGGGCAGCCATCTTTTTATGATCGGCTGCCCTTTCACTATATACCAAACATTAAAACTATCAGCATTGGTACCGCAATCGCCAACTCCTCTGTATTCATCCAAAGTAACTCACCTTTTTCCCCGCTTTTCTTCTATTGCTGCCGATTCTGCTGCAACCTTCCGTTCGCCTGCACATCCTTTGAACTTATCAGCGTAATAAATTGGAAGTTGCAAATATCGCCATCCATCACTATACTACGAAGGTATAACGACCATGTTCGAGTTCTTCACAGGAGGTGATATGGAACCATGAAAATAGACTTCTATTGCTGGACGCGCTGAAACACATGCCGTAAGGCAAGAGAGTTCCTCTTGCAAAAGCAAAGAGAAATAACTGAACGGGATTTCTTTAAAGATCCCTTCAGCCGCGCTGAGATCGAAAATTTATTACAAGGGAAACCCGCTTCCGAAATGTTCAATTTTAGGAGCCCCCACTTCAAGAAATTACAGCTTGGGCATGACACGCTGAATGATAACGAACTGGTAGAACTGATGCTCAAAGAGCCCCGACTGATTCGCAGACCCGTGGTTCGTATAGACGAACAAGTATATTTCGGAGCTGACAGCCGGTTTCTGGGAAGTATGTTCACCTGATTCCGACGGTACCAATAATGACGATACACATAATATTTCTGAAGGTCTCTCTACAATCATGGCAAGGAGGGAACCATGGACAGATGCGACATCTATATTGGAGGTTCTTTTCAAAGAACTGAGAAAACTTTACAAGTTACCAACCCTTTCAACAACGATGTCTTTGCGGAAACATATACAGGCGGTGAAACCGAACTGGAAGCCGCCATTTCAAAAGCCCAGTCGGTAGAAAATGTCATGAAGGGACTCCCCTCGTTCCAGCGATTTGAGATTCTCCGGCATGTTGCGAAAACTCTTCACAAAAAAAGAGATCATTTCGCAAGGGTACTCGCGCAGGAGTCGGGAAAACCCTTGATATACACCTTAGGCGAAATCGATCGCTCCAGCCAGACCTTTCTCATCGCCGCCGAAGAATCGAAGAGGCTTCCCCGGGAATATATCGGCTTGGATTGGACCCCCAGCGGCATAGACAAGGAGGGATTCGTAAAATATTTCCCCGTGGGTCTCGTGGCAGGCATCTCCCCGTTTAATTTCCCGATGAACCTCGTCGCGCATAAGATTGCGCCGGCGATCGCGGCGGGGTGTCCCATCATTCTAAAACCCGCATCATCAACCCCGCTCTCCGCACTTGAACTCGCAAAAATTATTGATGAGACTCCCTTGCCGAAGGGAGCCCTCTCCATCATTCCCATGGATAGAAGAACCAGGATGAAGTTTGTGACGGATGAACGATTCAAGCTCCTCACATTTACCGGATCACCGGATGTTGGCTGGAAAATGAAGAAAGAGGCGGGGAAGAAAAAGGTAGTCCTCGAACTTGGGGGAAACGCCGGTGTTATCGTAAGCGGAAGCGCGGACATTGATTTTGCCGTAAAAAGGTGCATCTTCGGCGGTTTTGCATATTCGGGGCAGGTCTGTATTCATGCCCAGCGGATCTTTGCAGAGAGAAAAATTTTCGATGAATTTTTAGAGAAATTC
>DNUI01000207.1 GCA_003508565.1 Syntrophaceae bacterium | reverse complement strand
CGCACGGTGTTCGTAGAAAATTTTACCAACCGAACTAGTGAGGCCTATATTGACAACACCTTCAGGAACGCTTTCATCAATCAGTTTACTACAGGGGGCAGGTTCACGATTGTGGACAGCAGAGAAAAAGCAGATGCGGTATTCAGGGGAAGCATCGACAGCATCACCACCGCACCCCTGTCTTACCAGAAAAGCAACCTGGCTGCGGAGGAACGGACAACGGTTATCATGGAACTTGCCTTTGAAGAGCAGGACACCAAAAAGAGTATCTGGTCCAATAAAACTTTTTCCGGCTACCAGGACTATGCCACGCCCGATCTGAATTCTAAAGAAATAAACCGAAAAAATGCCCTCATCAAGCTGTCAAGTGATACAGCCGAGAGGGCATACAGATTAATGATGTCAGGCTTTTAATAGGGTTACGGAACGCATTTCTGTAGATGCGAAATGCTTAAGACAAGGAATTATCCTTTAAGAGAATTCACCTTCTTCGTCAACCTCGATATCCTTCGCGATGCTGTCTTTTTATGCAATACGCCTTTGGAAGCAGCCTTACTGATCGCAGGTATGGCAACGGCAAGAGCACTCTCTGACGCTGTTGTATCCTTCTCCTCCACAGCAGTCAGCACCGATTTCATACGTGTTTTTACGCTCGATTTTACCGATGCATTTCTCAGACGCTTCACTACATTCTGCCTGCTTCGCTTTTCTGCGGATTTGTGTGTAGCCAAAAATCTATCCTCCTTTTTATGTGTCTCATTGTGTGGGAGGATTTTCTATATGAATTCGTGTATCCTGTCAAGCGTAAAGTAATCACAAGACTCTGACATATCTTTACTTATTCGACTTATCATGTTGACTTTTCTCACTTTCGTCCGTACTATGGATGAGCTTCAGCGATCGTCCCGGAAGCGGTCTTAATCGGAAAAAGCAACGATGGGGGCAAAAGGAGGTACCGATGGAAAGCGTAGTGACAAATCTTCTTTCTGAAGTAAAAAAACAGGGGAGAGTGCACCTTACAGAGGTGGAAAGCAAGGAAGTGCTGAAGGCTTATCACATTAAAGTCAGTACCGGCTATGTAGCAACGGATCAAGACACGGCAGCCACTGTAGCCAGCTGGTTAGGTTACCCGGTGGCGATGAAGATACTATCCCCGGATATCTCTCACAAGTCAGACGTAGGGGGAGTCAGGGTAAATCTGGATTCCCCGGAGGCTGTGCGGAAGGCATTTTCCGAAATCATGCAGAACGTGAAACTTCATAAACCGGGTGCGAATATACAGGGTATTCTTGTTGATCAAATGGCGCCTGAAGGAGTGGAACTAGTCATCGGTGCAACTTTCAGCCGTCAGTTCGGGCATGCCGTGATGTTCGGCCTGGGGGGAATTTTTATTGAAGTCGCAGGTGATGTGGCGTTCAGGATAGTCCCCCTGACAAGAGAGGATGCTCTCGGCATGATTCAGGAAATAAGGGGAAGAAAAATCCTCGGGAATTTCCGCGGGAAACCGGCGGTTGATGTGAACACTTTAGCGGATATCATGCAAAAGCTGTCGCTGCTGCTAACCGATCACCCGGAAATTCTGGAAGTCGATCTGAATCCCGTAATCGCAACCGCAGCGGGCGCTGTAGTTGTGGATGCCCGCATGGCTCTTGGCGAACCGAAGAGAATCTCCAAGACACTATACTCTTCTGAAGAAATTATCACCGGCATGAAGAGAATTTTTTCACCCGCGGGAATCGCTGTCATCGGGGCATCCAGTGATCCGTCAAAATTGGGGTACTCCACAGTCAAGAACATCATCGATGGAGGCTACAAAGGAAAAATTTATCCCATAAATCCCAAGGCTGAGGAGATACTCGGCCGGAAATGTTACAAGAGCATTCAAGACGTTCCCGATCAGGTGGATGTCGCGGTCATTGTGATTCCGGCGAAGAATGTGGCCGATGCCGTTAAGGCTCTCGGTGAGAAGGGAGTCGCCGGGGCCATCGTGATCTCCTCCGGATTCGCCGAGATCGGTAATAACGAGCTTCAGAGGGAACTTGTCGCGAAAGCCATTGAAAGCAAGGTTCGTATCCTTGGTCCGAATATTTTCGGGATATATTACACCCCGGCGGACCTCTGCGCGACCTTCTGCACACCTTATACGGAAAAGGGACCCACGGCCCTGTCATGCCAGAGCGGAGGTGTGGGCATGGCCATTATCGGCTATAGCCGTTCCCATAAAATGGGCGTTTCGTCCATTGTCGGCGTGGGGAACAAATGCGATGTGGACGAGGATGATCTGATCGAGTTCTTCGGGCAAGACCCGAATACAAAAGTGATTGCCATGCATGTGGAAGACATCAAGGACGGTGCTGCCTTCGTCAAGGCTGCCCAAAAGGTAAGCAAAGAAAAGCCTATTGTCGCGCTTAAGGCCGGCGCTACCTCTCTGGGAGAAAGGGCGGCTTTTTCCCATACGGGAGCCCTCGCCGGCGACGACAGAATCTACAGCGCCGCCTTCGCCAAGGCGGGTATCGTCAGGGTATCCAATCTGGAAGAACTTCTTGATTGCGCCCGAAGCATCAGTAAATTGCCGGTCCCGAAAGGGGAGAACGTACTGATTGTAACCGGTGCGGGAGGACTGGGTGTCCTTTTGGCAGACGCCTGCAGCAGGCATCAGATACAGCTCATGACGCTGGATAAAGACCTGGACGAGGCTTTTAAAAAATTCATACCTCCCTTCGGCGCGACGGGAAATCCCGTGGATATCACCGGTGGTGAGCCGCCGGAAACCTATGAAGCCACTATCCGGCTGGCCCTCGAAGACGACCGCGTTGATGCCCTGATCCTCGGCTACTGGCATACCCTGGTCACGCCACCGCTGGTCTTTGCTGAAACGGTGATTAGAGCGAAAAAGGCCGCCGAGGCCGTGAAAGCGCCGAAGCCGATTGTCGCGTCTCTTTCGGGCGACGTCGAGGTGGAGCGAGCCGCCACACTTTTAGAATCTCATGGCGTTCCCGCGTTCCCTTACTCTTCGGAGAAGGCAGTAGTGGTTCTTAGCGCCCTGTACCGCTGGGCCAGAATGGCAGGAAAGATCAAGTCCTGATGAGCCCCCCTTTCATAAAGGGCTGAATATTCTCTATTTATTTGCCAAGCGTGGCCTTCAACGCAGCAAGGAAACGGGTAACGTTTTCATTCCTTGCCGCATGGCCCATCAAGCCAATGCGCCAGATTTTACCTGCCAGGGGACCAAGGCCGCCGCCGATCTCGATCTTGAACTCCCTGCGCAACCTTTTCCGGACAGACAATTCCTCAACTCCTTCCGGACTGTATACTGTATTCAGCATGGGCAGGCGAAATGGCTTCTCTACCAGCATTGTGAGCCCCATT
>DNUI01000262.1 GCA_003508565.1 Syntrophaceae bacterium | reverse complement strand
AGGAGACCATTGTCGTCTGCAATCTTGAAAATGGCGTTGAGGACGCCGCTCTGGGTCTCGTTGAGATTCAGGATGCGGCTGAGAAGCAGGGGGCCCATCTCCGATACAGTGGCCCGAAGCGGGTGGCCTTTCTCTCCGAAGACGTCCCAGAAGGTGACGGGGTACCCTTCGAACCTGAAGTCCTCCAAACCAAGATCTTTGATCCTCTCGTTGACTTTTGGGTTTTCCCCTCCCGGCTGGCTGAGAGTTGCGAGATCTCCCTTCACGTCGGCCAGGAAGACGGGAACGCCGATGGAACTGAACTGTTCTGCCAGGACACGAAGGGAAACGGTCTTGCCGGTGCCGGTGGCGCCTGTGATAAGACCGTGACGGTTTGCCATTTTGGGAAGAAGGGATATCTCCCCCTCGCCTTTCGCGATGGGAAGTACAGGAACTGATGATGTCATGTTTTCCTCCGGTATACTTTATACCCCCTTGCGTCTGCAGGACACTGCATGAGGTGGGGAGAGGACATTTATTTCAAGGGACACATCAAGGCGGTCCCGGCATGAAAGCAGGGCCGCCTGTGTGAACTTCACATGATGACCATGAATCACTTTTTCTTTTTGTCAGCCTTCTTGCCGGTTTCTTTTACCTCAATGGTTGCTGCTTTCATGGTATACTCGATGGTGACCTTGGCGCCGACCTTTAATTCGCCCTTCACTTTTGTGCCCGCGTCAAGTGCGATTTCCCACTTATCTTTGCCTTTTTGAACTACTATTTTGTCTTTTGTCAATTCGAGGACGGGACCGGTTACCTGGTAGGTGTTGGGGCCTGCGGCAAATGCGATAGAAACAGAAAGCAGAAGAATTGCGATAACAAAAATGATTCTTTTCATGGGAATTCCTCCTGGTTTTGATTTGTGTGCCTATTGTAATGGATACATCGAAAATGTCAAGGCGAACGTTCTGTTTGTTTGAATGTGACATTGAATAAGACATCCCATTCAATCATTCATGGTTCCTGTTGCCTCATGTGCATGATTCTTTATGACTGGATTTAAGAATATCAGACAGAGTCGAGATCATGATAGAAGGGAACGTCAAAGAGGGTTATGGCATCGGCAATAATCTGAAGACCGAGGGTTCCGTGGATGATGTCACAACGGCGGGAGGGGGCATGAATTCTCTGCTTTGAGAAGTAAGATCACCATACGATAGAGTGATATTCTTTTCATCAAAAGAGCAATTTTTATTCCTTCCTCATATGTTATTTCCCGATGCAGAAGGTTGAGAATATCCTGTCCAGAATTTCCTCATTGATAGTTTTTCCCGTGATCTCTCCGATACTATCAAGGGCTTCCCGAACATCAAAGGCAGAGAATTCGGGAGAGAGATCGTTAAGGATACTGTCTTTTGCCTTGGAAAGAAGGCATCGTGTTTTTTCGATGGCTGATTTGTGGCGGACATTGGAGACAATATAGGGAAAATGGCAATCTTCTGTATGGTCTAAAATGAGCGCATGAATTGCATCTTTAAGGGCTGGTATGCCATCGCCATGCTTTGCAGATATCCATATAGGAGGCTGCAGTTCAGGTGAAATCGCTGTTAGTTGCAGCTCGTCAAGCATGTGAGGGAGATCGGTCTTGTTGATAACTACGATATGTTTCTTCTCACGGCTTCTATGTATGATTTCGGTATCTTCTTTCATGAGCATGTCACTGCCGTCGAGTAACACTATGACGACATCTGCCTGTGCAAGCTTTTCCCATACCAAATGGATGCCTTCTTTTTCGATAATATTTTCCGGTGCTCTTATGCCGGCTGTGTCGGTAATTTTTACGGGAAGTCCCCTGATATTGATAATTTCTTCGATATAATCTCTTGTTGTTCCTGGTATGGCTGTCACAATAGCGCGCTCTTCACCAAGAAGCCTGTTCAAAAGACTTGATTTCCCCACATTTGGCCTTCCTGTGATTACGGCGCTTATACCATCCCTATACACTTTCCCTTCGCGGTATGTTTTGGCAATCTCGTGCAGTTCGTCGTTAATGAAATCGATTTTCTTGGCTATTTCCGAGGGATTGCGGAATTCCACGTCTTCATCAGTGAAGTCAATAGATATTTCCAGGGATGCAAGTACGTCTATGATCGATGCGCGGATTTTTTCTATTTTTTCAGCTAAGTTGCCCTTGAGATGAGAAACAGCCATCGCGAGGCCCCGTTCTGTTTTCGCTGTGGTCATATCCGCAATGGCCTCTGCCTGTGAAAGGTCAATCCTGTTGTTCAGAAAGGCGCGCCGCGTGAACTCTCCAGGTTCTGCGAGACGGGCGCCCGCCCTGCTGACTTCGGCAAGTACAGACTGCAGAACAACATGACCGCCATGGCAGTTGATCTCCAGGACGTCTTCACCTGTATAAGAGTGAGGTTTTATCATAAGAGAAATGAGAACCTCATCTATCACCGTGCCCGTTTCCGGCGAAATGATGTCCCCATAATAGAGATGATGACTTTTGTAGTCGTCATGTCCTTTCGATGATTTGAAGATGAGGCGGGCAATATCCCTCGATTTTGGGCCGCTAATCCGTATTATGCCGATTCCTCCAATACCGGGAGGGGTGGCTATGGCCGCTATGGTGTCTTCCAAGCTCCACCTTTTTTGACGGGCATGATAACAATTTTTCTGAATTCACCTTCGCCTCGGCTTTTGGTCGTCAATGATTCTTCGTTTTGCAGGGCTAGATGAATAATGCGTCGGTCATGGGCATTCATATGTCCGACAGTTAAGGCTTTCTTTGTTTTTTTTACTTTTTCTGCCAGTTTTGCAGCCAGCGCAACCAGTGAATCTTCTCTTCTTTTTCTATATTCTTCCGTATCTACTATGATCATTTTCCGGGTATCTGCATACTTGCTTATGGACTTGTTCACAATATACTGAATAGCGTCTAAGTTCTGCCCTCTTTTTCCTATAAGTAAACCACTACCGTCCCCTTTAATGTTGAGGATGATCGCATCAGATGTTTCTTCAATGGTGACGGGACAATCGAGTTTCATCCGCAGGAGAATGCCCTCCAGGATGATTTTTGCCTTGATGGCTATGGTTTCTTCCGTGATACTTTCCGTTTTGGTCTCCTGAGGAACATCTGCGTGGGCAGCAGGTTTTGTTTGCACAGATTTCTGCGGTTGCTTTGCCGGTGTATCTATGGTCATATCGAAGGACATCATGCCGGCTTTAATTTTTGCTTTTTTTGATCCCAGACCGAGAAATCCCGACGATCCGTCAGTAATTATTTCTATATTAAGCTTTTCCCTCGGCACATTGAATTCTGTGCAGGCCTTTTCAATTGCCTCATCTATTGTTTTTCCTTCAAAATCTAAAGATTCCATAGTTATTACCTCAACTTATAGTGGCCGTTTGTTAATATAGTATTGCTGCCCGATGCTTAAGATGTTTTGAAAGAGCCAGTAAAGAACCAGACCTGATGGAAAACTTATAAACAGAAATGTGAAAAAAACGGGCATCAGCATCATGATTTTTTGTTGCATCGGGTCACCCATAGCGGGGGTCATCTTCTGCTGAATCAGCATAGTCGCCCCCATGATAATGGGCGTAATGTAATAAGGATCCTTTGCCGATAAATCTTGAATCCACCAGTAGAACGGGGCATGGCGAAGTTCAATAGAATACATAAGGGCCTTGTACAGGCCGAAGAATACAGGTATTTGAAGCACCATGGGGAGACACCCGCCCAGGGGGTTTACCTTGTGCGTTTTGTACAGTGCCATCGTTTCCTGGCTCAGCTTTGTTTTGTCATTCTTGTACTTTTCCCGGAGCTCGGCTATCTTCGGCTGAAGTTTCTGCATCTCCTTCATGGATTTGTAACTCTTATTCCCCAGAGGCCAGAATACTATCTTTATAATGAGGGTGAGGATGAGGATGGCAATGCCGTAGTTTTTGACATAGTCATTGAGAAATTTAAGAGAGACCAGTAGAGGCATAGCCAGCCACTTCATCCATGAGCCAAAGTCAATGGAGTTTTCAAGACCGACCCCCAGGGCTTTAAGAATATTGTGTTCCTTTGGTCCAAGATACAAAGAATAACCGAATAACCCTATCTGCCCGGGGGGGATAATATTTTGCGGGCCCTTGAGATGCACGGAAACCATATTTCGGGCATCAACTGAAAGGAAAAGACTTGTCAACGTCGGGTTCTGTGGGATCATGGAGGCGATAAAATATTTACTTTCAAACCCCGCCCAGCTTACATCAGGGCCGCGCAGTTTCCCTGATTCAATTTTATTCACCTCGTAGAGATCGACATCTTTTGCAATGAAGGAAATAGGTCCGTCATGGCCGTAACTGTCTGATTCTGCCTTGGGGTCGACGTACTGATGCCATGAAAGGAGGGCAGTTTGGCTTATGACTGCCTTTGATAAATTATGTACTTTCACCTCCAAATCAATTGCATATTTACCCGGATAGAAAGTAAATGTTTTTTCCACCTTCATTTCGTTCGGGTATATCTGTGTGAAGGTAAGTTTTTTGTTATCCTGAGTTTGTGTCAGATCAAGGGAGCTGCTGTCTGCGGTGAATATACTGTCCGGAAGGATATCCACATTTGATTCGGGAAAGGTGATGCCAAGAGGTTTTTGCATGCCTTCCATAACGTTGACGAGCTCAATGAAGTCAGAATTGCTGTCGAGAGTAGTGCGGTACTCTTTCAGTTTGTACGATTTGAGAGAGCCGCCTTTTGTAGTGAAGACAGCAGTATACAGAGGTGTTACAACGGTGACATCCTTCTCGGTTCCGGCAATCTTTTGAGACAAGATGGTTCTGGTCTGAGAAGGCGTTAACTGTGCCGGGGCAGTTTCTTTTACTGCCGGTGTTCCAGGAACGGGTGTTTCCTGTTGTGTGGGCTCCGGCTGTTTAGGGGGTGGCTTTGTTGCAAAAAACGCCTGCCAGGCAAAAACAACTATCAGTGACAGGACTATGGCAAGCAAGGTCCTCTTGTCCATTTAATACCTCCACGCGTCCGCGTCTTATATTTTATTTAACAGGATCATAACCGCCGGGGTTAAAGGGGTGGCAGCGAAAGAGCCGCTTCAGACCGGAAAACAAACCCCTTCGCGGGCCGTATCTCCGGATTGCGGTTATCGCATATTCGGAGCAGGATGGATAAAAACGGCAACATGGAGTAAAAAGAGGGGATATACATATCTGGTAGACTCGAATAAAAAGAACAAGGATCTTCCCAAGAAACTGCATAAACATTATTATGCACCTGATTTTCTGATCAAATGGCTTCCCAACTCCCTGCATACATCATCGTATTTCAACAATGATGCATCTTTTTTTGCAATGATCACAAAGTCTTGTGAAGTTGAAAGTCTTGATGCGTGTAGTCTGAAAAACTCTCTTACGAGACGTTTAATTCTGTTTCTTTTAACAGCACTCCCCACTTTTTTACTGACCGTTATTCCCAGTCTGCTGATCCCCACTTGATTCTTGCATGCGATAATGGTGAAATGTTTGGAATTGCTTCGCACCCCCTGCTGATAGACGGTTACATAATCTCTTCTTTTGCGAATTCTTACATGCTTGCGAAAGGATTGTGTTTGCATGGACCGCTTTTTCGGGATTATACGGTCAATCGCTTTCTTCCCTTCGCGCGTCTTCGACTCAGGACCAGTCTTCCCCCTTTGGTGGACATTCTCAAAAGAAAGCCATGGGTTCTTTTCCGCTTTGTATTGCTGAAATTTGTCAGATTCTTTTTCATTCACTGTACTCCGGTGAAAATAATAAGGAACTTGATAAACCATATCAAGGTATGTTTGTCAAGGTCAATTTCATAGAGTTGAGTCGTCCTGCAAAGGGGAGGGTGGAAATTTCACCATAATTCGGCTATTCTTCTTGACACATTAACAGCTTTTCCACATACTTCTCCGAAAAAGAAAGTTTCAATACATTGAAAATTCCACCAAGGGGCAGCAGATATCGAGGCTATAATTTCTTTAGAGTATTTGTCTTTGCAATGGTCTTCTTATTCCCCCCCTACGTCCACGCCCTCGACATCGTCCCTTTTACTACAAAGAATCAGAGTCCCATCGTGCAGATTTATGGTCTTCCTTCCGCAGGAAGTGCTCATCTCCTTTCACCGGGTCAGAAGGAAGTTCTCGTTATGATGGATTATTCAAGTAACTATGTGGAAGACAATAAAGGCGGGGAATCCATTACGCTCGACGGGGAAACAGCACGCGTCACCCTGCATGGAAAATACGGATTGTCAAAGAACGTAGAATGCGGAATAGAAGTTCCCTATGTCGTGCATGGCGGGGGCTTTCTGGACAGTTTTATTATTCATTACCATGATCTCTTCGGCTTTCCCCAGGGAGGGCGTGA
>DNUI01000239.1 GCA_003508565.1 Syntrophaceae bacterium | reverse complement strand
AACCCCGATCCCTTCAATTGTTCGCAAGATTTTTTCAAATTGTCATACGTAGCTTTCGAGCTTACGTTGAAGACGAATTCACCGACGGGCACAGTGCCATAGGAATCCTGAATATGTTCTGTTATGAGTTTTTGCGCCTTGTCTTTGGTCAATGCCTTGCTTGTGGCCAATTCATTGCCCTTGCTACATGACGAGACTGTCATAACGCTTAGCATTATCAACAACAATGCGATACCAGCCCGCGTGCGCACACGATAACCTAATCCCATATTCCCTTCTCCTTTCATGAATACCGGGACACACCCTTACTGTCTTTCTCTCTAATTTCTTTTACTATCGTGATGTTGAAACGTTATTCACAATCCACGTATGTCCCTCCTGTATGAGGTATAAACGCCAGTAAGGATTGCAACTGCAGACAAAAAATCTTGAAATATACATACGATAGTTTGGCAAAGCAAAAAATCCTCCGGCGGCATTTAATCTGCCGGAGGATAATTGTACTATGATACATAAACGTAACTTATTTACCTTTGGTTTTTGCCTTCCCCTTCTCAGGCTTTACTTCAACGCTTGTTGCCTTCATCTCATACTTAATGGTAACTTTGGAGCCAACTTTGACGTCGGCAGGAATCTTCATGCTCGCGTCGAGTGCAATTTCCCACTTATCTTTGCCTTTTTGAACTACGATCTTGTCTTTTGTCAACTCAAGGACCGGCCCTGTCACCTGATAGGTGCTAACACCCGCAAAAGCAACCGACGCAACAAACAATAATGCCACCACTACAATCACAATACGCTTCATTCTAAGATCCTCCTTTATGATGGATTTTCAAGCCTGCCTGAAGGCTTGTACGCACGTTTCATTCCCGACTATCTGACCGTGATGTTATCTTTGATCGTATCAAATAGTTTTTGTTTGATCCCCCTGACCTGATATCCTCGGGCTTGTCGTACGGCCTACCCTTTAAAATCCTTGGTGCCTTGTCAGGACCGATTCCTGGTCTTTGATGCCTGGGTGTTGTTGTGCTTCTCCATGGGGGATTTTTTTTGATATTTCTTATATCCTATACGGTATGTTATGTAAATTGAAAAAAGGCCGGGGCGGCGTGGTGTGAATAGGCGCATAACCGGTTGCAGACAGCATTATCTTATCCTGCACTGAAAACATCTCCATTTTTCTTAAAACAATACACCCCTGGTGCTTCAGGCAAGTTCGTATGATCGCGAACGTTGAGATCTGAAACCCAGGAGTATCCATCTGTAATAATGCATCAGAGTGTGCTATGATACTCATCACAAGAGGATTGAGATGGAGTCACTACTTGCGGTCATTACCGGCATAGGACTGAGTGCGGCATGCGGATTCAGGGTATTCGTCCCGCTCCTCGCTCTTAACTTGGCCTCCACGCACGGGTACCTTACTCTGGCGCCCGGCTTTGAGTGGATTGGCGGATACTACGCTACGATTGCCTTTGCCTCGGCAACCATCCTCGAAATCATCGCATACTATGTCCCCTGGCTTGACCATATCATGGATGCCATCGCTTCACCGGCTTCAATCATTGCGGGAACGATCGCCACAGCATCGGTGATTACCGACTTGCCTCCATCTGTAAAGTGGATTGTGGCAATCATTGCCGGTGGAGGTATCGCGGGCATACTACAGGGAACCACCACGGCGCTCAGGGGAAAATCGTCGATCTTCACCGGAGGACTGGGAAATCCGCTCATCGCGACAGCAGAATTGGCAGGGTCTGCCTTTATTGCGCTATTGGCCATTATCATTCCCATCATCGGTTTCGTACTTGCTGCAACCTTTGCCATCTTCGCACTTTATAAGGTCAGCCGTATCTTCTCGACAAACATGAAAGGGAAATAGGCAGAGACCATTGGTCACAAATATTGCGCGTTGAATGTGTCACACCGGTTCAGATCGCCTGTCTCGAAGCCTCGCTTGAACCAGCGGACCCTCTGCTCCGACGTACCGTGGGTGAAGGCATCGGGGACAATCGTGCCGCGGGTTTTCCTCATGATCCGGTCATCTCCGATGGCACTGGCGGCCCGCAACGCCTCTTCCAGGTCACCGGCCTCCAGGAGATTGCGTAATTTATCCGCATGGTAGCCCCAGACACCGGCCAGACAGTCAGCCTGAAGCTCCATTTTCACGGAAAGGCGGTTGGCATCGGCCTTGCTCACACGCTGCATGGCCCCCTGGACCTTTCCGGTGATTCCCAGCAGATTCTGCACGTGGTGACCTACCTCATGAGCAATCACGTAAGCCTGGGCAAAGTCCCCGGGCGCCTGGAATCGGTTTTTCAGATCCTCGTAAAAGGAGAGATCGAGATACACCTTGTGATCCTGAGGGCAATAGAAGGGCCCCATGGCGGCCTGCGCGAAGCCACAGGCGGACTGCACAGCCCCCGTGAAAAGTACGACTTTCGGCTCCTCGTAGGTTCGTCCATAGCGACGAAATACATCGTGCCATGTCTTTTCCGTGTCAGCAAGGACAACCGAAATGAATTGGCTCATGGAGTCTGAACCGGCCTTTTGCTGTTGCTGCGTCACAGGTGGCGGCCCGCTCTGAGGAACCGACTGCAGGATCACTGACGGGTCGATACCGAAATAGAGGGCGACGACCACGAGGATCACCGTACCAATCCCGCCTCCCAACACCCCTCGTGAGACAGGCATTCCCCTCCTGTCCTCGACATTGTCGCTTCTGTCTTTATCCTCCCAACGCATAACATTCCTCCTTTTATCGCGTTGCCCGCATCACTTCTTCGAGAACGATGTCGCTTGATTGGAGGCAATCGATTCGCGCTCCTTCCGCTTTCAGCAGATCAATGTTGTTGCCGCGAGACAATTGCCCCCGCTCTCCCTGGCGAATCATTGCAATCACCGCAGGTCTGCCTCTTATTACCCTTACCAGCCCTTTGTCCACATCTCTTCGTCTTCATAAACCTTTTCTTCGTCCTGCCCCGCCTCTTCGGCGTCATTTTCGATCATGCGTCCGGGGTTCTGGTCTTTGAGAATTTCCCGGTAATATTCGTGCTGGATCAGGAGATTCATAATGTCGTTGGTTCCCGTCCATATTTGGATCAGCCGGGTATCCCTGATCATGCGCTCCAACGGGTAAACATTCGTGTAGCCGATACCCCCGACAATTTGCATCGCAAGATTACAGATTTCCCACGCGGCATCGGTTGCAAATTTTTTTGCCTCGCTCACCAGACGCCGTGCCGAGGGAAGCCCCGCATCAACGCTTCTTCCCGCTGCAATAGTCAATGCCCGTGCCGCATCCAACCGGGTAATGGCATCGGCCACTTTGAAGCTGACCCCCTGAAAATTGCGGATTTTCTGACCGAATGCCCTTCTCCGGTCCGAGTATCTCACGGCAACTTCCAGGGCGGCGCGGGCCATGCCGAGAGAACCCCCCGCGGAGGTCAATCGCTCCGGAACCATCATGGTATTGAAAATTTCCGCGCCTTTGTTGACTTCACCGATCAGGTTCGATGCGGGCACCTTCACGTCCCGGAAGAGGAGACGTCCCGTGCCCCCTCCTCTTGTGCCCATGAGTTTGTAAAGGTACTTGACCTCGACACCCGGACGGCCCTTTTCGATCAGTAACAGGCTGATCCGTTCGTGAGGTTTCCCCTGCGGATTGGTGTTGCAGTATACGATGAAAAAATCTGCCCCATCCGCCGCCACGACAAACCGCTTCTGACCTTTGACAATAAAATAATCACCCTTAAGTTCCGCCCGGGTAGTCGCGCCGAAAAAATCCGAACCTCCCCGCGGTTCGGTAAGGGCTTCCGCGGATATGAGATCACCTTTCAAAAGGGGTTTGAGAAATTCCTCCTTCTGCGCTTCCGTGCCGAAGCTGTGAAGGGCCTGCCCAACGATGGACGGCATGGAGAAGGCGCATCCCAACGCCGTTCCCAGAACCCCGATTTCCTCCAGGGCCGCGATTTCCGCAGCCCAGGAAAGGCCTCGGCCGCCGTACGCCACGGGGAATCTCAATCCAAGGAGATTACGGTTTCCCAGAGTCTTGACGAATTCCCTCGGGTAGGTGATCTCGTCGCGATCCATCTTCCTGACGAGGTCGGAAGAAACTTCCGCTTTGACAAAGTTCCTCACTTCATCTTTCAGCAATGCTTCCCCGCTGTCTAACAACACATCCTGCAGCATATTCCCTGATCCTTTTCCATACGGCAAAAATGTTTGATTTTTTTGACAAGAGGCTCCTTCATGACAAGTTAAGTATAAGGAATGAGATGGTTATATGTCAAGACAATTGACTCCATAACGCGTTGGTGCCACCGGCTGGTTTCCGCCATTTCCTGTTCTTTCCAATAGTATTCCACTGTAAAATTTCTCTACTCGTAAAAATCTTTCACTCTTGAAATGTATTGTAAATTAGTAAAAACTATCGCTCAAAAAGCGAGTTGTCACTAGTTTACCACTGTCAAGGAGATTTATACCCAGGGCTATATACCATAACAGAAACCACATTCAGGAGGAAACGCGTATGTTACGATCGACAAAAATCCTGATTCATGACGAAAGGCCGGACTCACCCGAGTTCTTACTTGAAATAGTAGTAGATCGCGGTTACAAAGCTGGTTTCGCGAAAGACGGCAATGAGATTATTGCCATGCTCTCGAATGACCAGTATGATGTTGTTCTCACCAATGGTGGGTATGGAGAGCTTAATCCTGACCAGTATATGCAGATACAATCTTCTTCGGTCTTCATAATCGACATCGCAGATTCACATACGCAAAATCATACCAGGGACGTAAAGGCTGACCTATATTTGTCAAGGCCCTTGTTAATTTCTGAACTTTGGAAGTCATTGGAAAAGCCATTCTGATATTATTTAGTTAGGCATCGAATCAGATTCGTCATGTTTTTTAAAAAGATAGTATATTGTTTTTGGTCTGGTTGGGATAGTAAGAGCAAGAGGGAAGTGTATCAGGCGCCCCTTGTTAATCACGCAGCGGGCAAATTGTAGTTCACTCAGGGGGAGAAGGTAGAATCTCATCCTGTTCTTTGTCCCCAGTCAATTCTTCGATCCGTGCTTCCGGCACACCCACTTCGCGCAGGTCTTCGATACCAGCCCCGCCTCTTTCATACATCTTGCAGAGAATTACACGCACATACCTCCACCATCCTTCGCTGATCTTGCTCAGCGGGTCAGGTTTCCAATTCTTGGTTGGCCTGGCAATGATGGATGAAAGGAATGCCGACTCCACCGGTTTTAATTCCTGGGGTGCCTTGTTGAAGTAAAAATACGCAGCCGGCCCTATTCCATAGATACCGTCACCCCATTCAATGATGTTAAGGTAGATCTCCATGATCCGCTCTTTAGACAGGTTTTGTTCCAGCGCCATCGTAATAAATATTTCTTCAAATTTCCTGCTGAATGTTCTCTCCCGGGTCAAAAAAAGATTCTTGGCGACCTGCATGGAAATCGTGCTGGCGCCACGCACAATACGACCTGCTTCTATATTTTCTGCAAGGGCATCCTTTATTCCCCTCTGACTGAATCCTTTATGGGAAAAAAATCCAGCATCTTCGGCGGTAATCACCGCGCTGATCAAGGATGGAGGAAGCTCCTTAAACGGAACATAGCGGGGATTATCCGCACCTACCAGAAATGCGATCTTTTTCCCTTTCGGAGTGCGCACGGTATGGCGGAAAGGCGATTTCAGCGTGCTTACTTTTATTTTTGATCCTAGTGAAAGGATCTTAACAGGCTCATAGTGACCTTCAAAGCGGTATTTAAGGCTGCGGGGCCTTCCCATATCAATGGAGAAATAAGCTTTGCCCGCTACTCTTCCTTTGACCTTCAAATCAGGAATATCCGGATGAAATGAATTCGGCAAGGTGCTTAATGCGTCACCCAGGGAAAATTCCGGAAAGGTACAGATCAAATTAATTTCCGGATTCTTCCCAGGGGAGAACCACCCATTCACGAACAGGAATTCTCCTCCTATAGAAATTTTCCCATTCTGAATAAAGATCCGGGAATCATCCTTCCTTCCTGTCGCACTGAATCCGAGAATGTTTACTTTTGCCTCAAGGGGAGGAAGAAAAGATTTTTTCCGCCGAACATGTAGAACGCTGCCGGAAACGGAAAAGGCCATTTCCTTGCCCTTTTCCGTGCTTCCCTGTGCGCGGACATTTATACACATATCACTTAAAGGAACGGCATCACCCAGAAAGGGGGCAACAATTGAGAGTCCGAAGGAATCAGCCTGGAGATCAAACTCCCCGGCTTCCCTCTTCACCGTCAGACTGAGGCGTTCATCATCACCCGTGATTTCGAGGGAATCGAGTCCTTTTCTCAGGTCTATTTCTGCGTTCACCTTTTTATAGGAGTGGCTTGAGGTTCTTTTCGCCGCCTGGAAGTTGACAGTGAGATTACGAATGTTCAGATTGATGTGCGCATCTTCGGATTCTGCGCTTGATGCAGGATTTGCGGACGATCTTCGTATTTTAGGGAATTCCCATCCACCTTTGTTTTTGTGATACAGGGTAACTTCAAGATTCAGGGCATCAAAACTCCTGATGAGATGCCGTCCTATTTTCCTGTTCATGAGATAGCGAAAAGGACTGATCCTGGCAGTAATGTGTGAAGCGTTAAGCCATTCTCTGCCGTCATCATCCGTTACTCGTACATTGTGTGCCCTTATACCGGTGGGAAAATTATATGCGATACCGAGAACTTCACAATGCAGCCCTGAAGTTTTCCGTATGTGATCGATGACGGCAGGAAGTTGCTCATTGAGCTTCCTGTCGGCTATTTTGTCCGCGACAAAAAACACTGCCAGAACAAGAACGATGCACACAATATACCGTGGCGTGAAAAACGCGCGCGCCCGAGACACCGCTTTACCCGATTTTTCTTTAAAGACCTTAAACATTTTCGTACAAAAATAGCTTCCACGCATCCCCCTACATGGAAAGGGGGAAGGTTAAGGCATAAGTGCTTACCACGATAAGGAGGTGGCGGGCGGTTACATACTATTTTTGCAACAGGATGGATACCGGTTTTATTGCCGCGAACACAAAAATGATCCCATACCAGTACCAATCTAAGCTCAGCAATGGCTCCCAGACTTTCGCGACCATCAAGACAAAACCTGCGACACCGAGTTTAATACACCCAATATCCTTCCATGTGTATCTTTTTATCTTTGCATCGACCCAGGCAAAATACCCCATCCCTTACACCTCCGGCTACAGTCAGATTTTGTGACTATCGGACACCTATATCTATCCCCAATGCATATTACTTTAACATTGCCTCATAATTCAAACCTTTTTGAGTGCGTATCCATTTCCAAATTCCTGTTCAGGGATAATATGTTCACACATATTGAGAAATGATTCCATTTTATCCCCTGCAAGGGCGTCCAATGGTAAGCTCCATTCGCCGGTCGTGAATATTAGGGGGACGGAAGCGAAAAAAAAGCGTTCCGCCACTGAGGGCGAAACGCCTTTTTTAACAACTGATAAAAAATTAATATCCTATTTCGTTTATTTCTTCGCGGGAGCAGTGTCTATTGCTTTGAACGTGGCATCCCACTTGTCGATGAGAGCTTTCAGTTCACCTGCTTTCGCCTTGGCGCCTGCGGGATCAGTAGCAACCATGCCGCTGGTTGCTTTCAAACCTTCCTCAAAAGCTTTGCTATCGGCAACCCATTCGTCATTCTTCTCCTTCATCTTTTTCTCGATACTCTTGACGGTGGCTTCGAGGTTCTTCCAGCCTTCTCCCAGAGCGGCTACAGAGGCAGTTGCCTCATCGGTCATAGCCTTTTTCCCTGCTGCGGCAGCGACGACAGCCTTCTCAAAGGCGGCCTTGGCACTGACATAGCCTTTCTTGGCTTCTTCGTATTTCTTCCCGCTCATCTGAGCTTCTGAGGCAGCCCAGAGATTTTTGGCAGCATCGAAATCGGCGGTGGCATACTTTTCAGCGCCTGCGGCAACAGCGGCATCCATTGCGACCTTGGCAGCCGTCTTCTCAGCCTCGGGTGGTTGCGCACAGCCGATGAACATGAGGGCCAGCGCAAAAATCATCATCAACGAAACAGCATACTTGAAATACTTCATAACTTTACTCCTCCTCTTAAAGTGATTGCATGGCTCATGACCAAAAGTCGTTTTTTTCTATACCTTTTTTAGAGGTTGTCAAGGTTTTTTTAATCAGAAATTGAAGAAGAGAGACTTTATGATGAACGGTGAGGCTTAAGCCGGTTCTTCTTCATATCACTTTACCATTGACTCATAATTCAAACCTTTTTAGAATACACAATACTTTATTCATTATTTTTAAGGGGTTATTCTTGAAAACTGATCTCTTTTTTTACACCGGTACAGGTAATTCCCTTTGGACTGCCCGCACCGTGGCGGACGAACTTGGTAATGCCGAGATAATTCCCCTCGTATGCGTCACCGGTGACCATGTACGGGTCCTTGGTGACGCAGTCGGCGTCATATTCCCTGTCCACATATGGGGTCTGCCGCAGAGGGTTATTGACTTTGTGAACGTATTACCCATAGATACATCCACGTACTACTTTGCCTTTGCGGTAAATGCCGGCCAAGTTGCCGCGACATTACTGCAAATGGAAACTCTGATGAAATCCAGAGGTTTATTCCTTTCAGCCGGATTTGACATTTGCATGCCCTCCAACTACATACCCTGGGGTGGGCCGGGACCGGAAGAGAAATGTGTGAGGAGGATGCGCGATGCGAGGGAAAAGATTAGAAGAACCTCTGCAATTGTTGCCAACAGGGAACGGTGTCCCGTTGAGAAAGGCCCCCTATGGCAGAATATTCTGTTCTCCTGGTTGTATAAACTTTCTTTCCCGTATATTCCTGCAATGGATAAGAAGTTTTGGGTTGATGATAAATGTAACTCATGCGCTATCTGTGAAAAAATATGCCCGAGCAGAAACATTACCATGCATGCGGGCAAACCTGTATGGCTGAATCACTGTGAACAATGCCTTGCGTGTATTCAATGGTGCCCGAAAGAAGCGATTCAATAC
>DNUI01000193.1:12411-13218 GCA_003508565.1 Syntrophaceae bacterium | reverse complement strand
TTATTCCCTTCGCAGAGAATTTTTTTCCCAGTTCCTTCACTATCTGTCTCCCATATAAAAATCCTAATCTTTCTGTACAATAAGTTTGCCGTCCTCGAACTCACCGGCAAACGTCGTGCCGTTTGGAAATGTCATCGTTCCCTGGCCGTGAGGAAGACCGTTTCTCATGCGGCCATTATACATTCTCCCGTCACTTAGGTTCAGTGTTCCCATACCGTGATACTTGTTATCCTTAAACCCGCCCTCATATCTGTCGCCATTGGGATATGTAAGGACACCTTTTCCATTTGATAAGCCATTTTTAAATTGGCCCACGTACTTTGTACCGTCGGCAAGGATCAAGGTACCCCGCCCATCGTAATTTCCTTTTTTGAAATGGCCCTCGTATTTTTTCCCGTCAGGATAGACGTCCAATCCATGTCCGTGGTACTGGTCATGACTCCATTCACCTGTATATTTTCTACCACTGGGCATTGTGAGCATTCCTTCACCTTCTCTCATATTGTTCTTCCACTGCCCTGCATAGACGGAACCGTCTGGGAATGTAAAAACACCTTGCCCGGTTCTCTCGCCGTTTTTCCATTCACCGACATACTTTCCATTATCGGGATATATCATGGTCCCTTGTCCGTGAGGAAGATCATCTATCATTTTTCCCACATAACTTCGACCATCAGAATAGGTTTTGGGCAGTCGTTTTGGAGCAACAGATATATCTCCAGGTATCGGTTTAGGCGCATGTTCTATAATAGATGTTTCTGTTGTCTTTTCTCCGGTTGCTACTCTGATTTCGGCTTCTTGCGCTCT
>DNUI01000193.1:12047-12286 GCA_003508565.1 Syntrophaceae bacterium | reverse complement strand
CTTCAAATCAGCCATGGGCCGGTCTACTTCTTCTGCATCAGCCCTGGCATCCGTCTCTACGCTAAGTCTTGATTCTTCCTGTTCGCTGATCCTTCCTTCCGTTTCCTCTCTTGCCTTCAACTCTGCCACGAGCCGGTCGATTTCTCCTGCGTGAGCCCTGGCTTCGGTCTCTGCTTTAATTCTTGTTTCCTCTTCTTCCCTGAGTCTTTCTTCTGCCCGCGCTCTGGTCCTTGCATCTG
>DNUI01000193.1:11477-11906 GCA_003508565.1 Syntrophaceae bacterium | reverse complement strand
CTTTGGCCCTGGCATCCGTCTCTGCTTTACGTCGTGCTTCCTCTTCTTCCCTGAGTCTTTCTTCTGCCCGCGCCCTGATCCTTGCATCTGCATCTTCCCTTGCCTTCAACTCTGCCACGAGCCGGTCTACTTCGCCTGCTTTGGCCCTTGCTTCCTCTTCTGCTTTGAGTCTTTCTTCAGCCTGTTTCCTGATTCTTGCATGTGCTTCATCTCTTGCCTTCAGCTCTACCATGAGCCGGTCGATTTCTTCTGCTTGCGCCCTGACTTCAGTCTCTGCTTTACGTCGTGCTTCCTCTTCTGCTTTGAGTCTTTCTTCAGCCAGTTCCCTGGTCCTTGCATGCGCTTCCTCTCTTGCCTTCAATTCAGCCACGAGCCGCTCTGTTTCTTCTGCTTGCGCCCTGACATCAGTCTCTGCTTTACGTCGTGCTT
>DNUI01000193.1:0-11450 GCA_003508565.1 Syntrophaceae bacterium | reverse complement strand
CGCTTCATCTCTTGCCTTCAACTCTGCCACGAGCCGCTCTGTTTCTTCTCCTTTAGCCCTGTCTTCCTCTTCTTCCCTGAGTCTTTCTTCAGCCTGTTTCCTGATTCTTGCATGCGCTTCATCTCTTGCCTTCAGCTCTGCCATGAGCCGGTCGATTTCTTCTGCTTGCGCCCTGACTTCAGTCTCTGCTTTACGTCGTGCTTCCTCTTCTGCTTTGAGTCTTTCTTCAGCCAGTTCCCTAGTCCTTGCATGCGCTTCATCTCTTGCCTTCAACTCTGCCACGAGCCGCTCTGTTTCTTCAGCGTGCGCCCTGGCTTCCAGTTCTGCTTTTAATATGGCTACCTCTTTTATCTGTGCCTCTATCTCAGCATCCTGTCTTGCCCTGGTTTCTTCGGCTAATCTTGCTTCCAATTCAGCAATTCCCTGTACTGCCGCTTCTTCTCCTCCTTCTGTTCCAGCCACCGATTCTTCTTGTTCAGTGCTCTTGGCTTTTTCTCTTTCCTTCCTGTCAGCTTTCTTCTCTCTTTCTGAGGTCAGGTAGTCCCTGTCCATTTCGGCCGGGGCTTCAGCCTTCGCCGGCGTGAAGGCACTCGACATGGCTGATATGCTGTCCAGATCACCTATATATCTGCCGGCCCTCCACTCATCGTCGTATACTACTCCGTCAGAAGATGTGTATTTCCCCCTGCCGTGAGGGACGCCGTTTTGCCAATAACCTTCGTATTTGCTGCCGTCAAACCACGTGTAAGCCCCCTTTCCATGGGGATAGTTATCCCTCCATTCGCCCACATACTTACTTCCGCCAGGCCAAATAACACTTCCCTGTCCGGTAAACGGTTCTTTCTTCCACGAAACATCCGCTTGTTCTTTACGGGATGTTCCTCGTATCAGACGTCGCAGCATGTATTTCACCAATCCTTATTAATGTGCAGGGACTTTAGATCTAACTATATTCAATGACTTCATTTGTGCGCTCAGTCACGATCTTCTGAAGATCAGCATTCGTGTGCTCACTATATTCTGTTAATGATTGTTCCCGGTTGACTTCTATACCCACCACTTGTTTACTTCAGCAATAGTGCATGTAACGCCAATATGACGCCACACTATTTTATTTAAATCATAAAATTTTCATGAATACTTTGCAATGGTATTTATGATCCCTTCCGATATTTAAGCAAAAGTGATGCCATAATGTGATAATATTATAAGACATTTCGTGAAAAGCAATATTACAGTGTCTGGCGCTTTAATGAATGGTTATGGATGAATGAAATTGCACAAACAGTTGTTTGCTCCTTGATGAATTTATAACAATATCATGTCAATATTTTGACTGAAACCGGGCGATTATTTCTGTAATGCGCTGCTTCTTCTTATTGTAATATCTGCACGATTGGTATGTGACGGTCTTAACGAAATTCTTTGAAGGGTAATTTGATATTCAGCAAATCCCCCTCCTATTCCTTCGGCTATGAAGACGTGGGAGGGGGATTTATTTTTCTGCAGATACAGGAATTGTATTATTTACTGAGTTTGGCGAGCATTTCCTCCGCGAATTTCTTCGCATCAGCGAGATCGTGTTGATCGGGATGGCCTTCGGCGCTCAACGCCTCTTCCGCCCACGCCTTGTGTTCCAGCTGTTTCATCAACGTATCAATAAGTTTATTATCTACCTTACCCTGGCATCCGAAGTGGCCGAGGACTTTGGCCTTTGATGCTAAACCAATGGCATGTTCGAAGGCCTGTTTAGGCAACTGGCCGCCCCGGAGGGAGCCGTGGGTGGAGAAAAAGGCTATCTTCTGGCTTACGGGTAAAAGCTTGAAAAGAGAAAGCGCTTTACCGGGTACACTGTGGGCGTGAACCGGGAATCCACAAAATACAATGTCATATCCCTTAATATTCTCCACGTCCTTGATTGGTTTTAATTCTTTTTCCATATGGATAGCTTCGTATATCGCATGGGCAACCTTTTCCGTGTTGCCTGTTTGCGAATAGTAAGTGACCAATGCCTTCATACTGCCTCCTTGGTGAAATGATTTGCCGAGACTCATACAAGATTTTATTGCAATTTGCAAGTAGTTATCTTTCCGGGGGCATTCTATTTTCTATCTTATGGTATGATGACCGCTATCATCTTCGTATTTCAAATATGTATCGATATCAGGTGTGTAGATAATCACCGTGCGTTCATCCTTCATCTGGAGAGTTGCTTTCGCTGAGAGAATAGAATACCAGATCCCTATTTTATTCCCATTGTCATCGAACATTGCAAACCCGTGCTGAGGCTGACTAGTGGTCAAAGCCTTGGATTGCATATATCGGACAATCTCACGGAATTTGGCGGGTGTCATTTCAACTTTTTTCCAGAGGTCGGAATCCAGTGTATAGGACTTATCCAATCCGATAAATGCATTGGGATACACATCCGAGCCGCTGATATAATAATTGAAATCAGTGTTCATTTGATATTTTTCAAAAGCAATAGTCGCGTCCCTGTCGGGCATGATCCTGCCGTAATTCTTCAAATGCAAACCGGAACAGCCTGAGTATGGCAGAAGTGTTAACAAGCACATGACGCACAAAAATTTTCTCCATAGTTTTTGCATGATACTCCCTCCCGTCTGAGAAATTCTCCTATTTCTTTTTCTCAATAGTCCTGAGGATTTCATCCATCTTCCTCAGCTCTTCTCCATAGCTACCCCAGTTACCGAGCTTAAGGTACTCCTGAGCCTTTCTGTAATGAGAAAGGGCATCCAGGGCTAATTCTCTGTCCGTCCTTTCTCTTAAAGGATCTGCCGATCCCGCCATTGTCGGCTGTTCTTTTTCCCATAACGGCTTTCCACCGAAGATCCGCTGCAGGGATGTTTCCAGATTCTCCTCCATGGCAATGGAGTTCCCATAGGCCACGATAACCCTTTTCAGTTCAGGAAGTTGTCCCTTTTCCGCGGCAAGGTAAAGGGGTTCGATGTAAATGATTGATTTTTCGATAGGTATTGCCAGAAGACTTCCCCGGATGACCTGGGAACCCCGCTGGCTCCAGAGTGAAAGCTGCTTGGATATTTCCGTATCCTGGTCTATGCGGGCTTCTATCTGACTCGGTCCGTAGACCAGTTTTTGTTTGGGGAATTTGTAGACGGTGATATTCCCGTAATCCGGCATATCGCAGCGGACTGCCATCCACGCAGACATGTTGTCTTTTCTGCTGGGAGTGAAGGCTACCAGAAGGATAAACTCTTCTTTTTTATCCCCGGGAAGTTTCATGATTGTGTAGTATGGATCCATTTCTCTTTCACTTCCGGGGGTATGTTTTCCCGGTATGGCCCAGAGATCTTCTTTGTTGTAAAAGACCTGTGGATCCTGCATGTGATATGCCCCGTACATCCGGGCCTGTATGGACAGCATTCCTCGAGGATAACGGACGTGGCGTCTCAGTTCTGTCGGCATTTCCTCCATTGTGTGAAAAACTCCCGGGAATATACGGGCATAGGTCTGGATGATGGGATCTTTCATGTCGCTAATATAGAGTTTTACTGCTCCGTCATAGGCGTCAACGGTTGCCTTGAGGGAGTTGCGTATATAATTGCCCATTTTTGCGATAGGTTCAGAATAGGGAAAACGATCCGTGAGGGTATAGCCATCCAATATCCAGATAAGGCGGCCTTCCGGGGAAATCACCATGTATGGGTCCCGGTCCAGTTCGACAAAGGGAACAATACGGGAAACGCGATCCGTCACTTTCCTGTAATACATGACAAGACTATTAGATGTAATGTCGTCGGAAAGCAAAATGGTAAATGAGCCAAACCGTGCCGCAAAAAGAAGCTTCCTCCAGAAAGAGAGGGGAACTCCTCCCTTACCCTCGTAACTGGCATACACGTTTTTATCGCCCACAGGGTAATCGAACTCCTGGCGCCTTGTTCGAACAAAAACATATTCATTTGATGTTTCACCGTAATAGATCTCGGGGCGTGTGACCTTGATGTTTGTTGTAGAGACAGGAGGAATGTCTTTGATGAAGAATTCCGGCAGGCCTTCGCTTGATATGCGGTTCACCGGGCCAAGTACGACTCCATACCCGTGGGTGTACGTGAGGTGTTCATTCACCCACGTTTTTGCAGGCAGAGCCTGGTAGGAGAGCTCCCTCGGGGAGAGCATGACCTGACGATACTCCCCGTTTATCATGTAGCGATCATTGTCCACACCGATGAATTTATAGTAGGTGCGCATTTCCTGCAGCTGTCCGTAAGTTTTGAGGAGAGGGGCATAATCCCAGAGGCGGATATTTTTCACAGTCAGGTCGTTTTTCCGCAGGTCTTCCCGGGTAAGGGTTTCCTCTATGGGAAATTCCAGATCCTCGATGTCTTGAAGCTGGTATGCCATGCGTGTGTATTTAATGTTTTGTTCGAGGTAGGGCATTTCCAGGACAATCTCATTGGGGACTACCTTGAATTTCTGAATGAGAGCGGGATAGACATTTCGGCCGAGTATCATAATCAGGAAAAAAACACCTACGGTAGCGGCCGGAATACGCCAGTCCGGACGAAATGCGAAATAGAGTATGGAAAGGCCACACAGGATTGTAACCACCATCAGGCTCTTGATCACCCACAACTGCGTTGTGACTTCCGTATAACCGGGACCAAAGACCACCCCGCGTTTCGCAAATAGGATCTCATTCAGCTCCAGCCATAGGCCAAAAGTACCCCAGAAGAATAGAAACGCGACAAGGACTGAAATGTGTATGCGGGCCTGCGGAGAGATCCGCCATGTTCGAGGGGGTATGAAGGAGAATGCGTGGCGAATGAAATATATTACCCCGGTAGCCGCTATGCTGACAATGATTGCAAAAAATACCCAGCCGTATACATGTTTCAAAAAAGGCAACTGGAATATATAAAAGCCTATATCCTTATGGAATAAGGGATCGGAAATACCGAACGATGAAGCATTGGTAAACAGCAGGAAATTTTCCCATTGAAACGTTCCGCTGGAAGCAGCGAAAAATGAGAAAACAAGGGAAGATGTGACAATCAGTATCTGCAGAGATTTGTTATGTTCACCTTCTGGTGATACCTGGATGGTATCACCATCTTTAATGACGAAGAAACGGGAGGAAAAGCGAATGGCGAGAAAGAGATTTGTAGAAAAAATTACAAAAAAAACAATACCGAAAAGTGCTGCCATTTTCAACTTGGCAAGGAGGGTGATGTAAAAAACACGTTGATACCCTACCTCTTGGAACCAGAACCAGTCCGTGATGATCATGATAAATTGCAGGGAAACAGTGAGGGCTGCGATAACAACAATAAAAAGAATCAATCCCTTGAGGTTTTGCAACCGGAGATGGGGTAATTTAAAATCTGCCATAGTGCACTTTCTCTTTAATATCTTTGTATAGGTGAATGGTCACATGATGTCAAGGTGCAAAGAGAGCTCCGAATTGCCTCACATTAAATGTTACCCAAGAGGGGTTTTAAAAAGGACCGTTGACTCATAAATAGGTGTTACCGAACATTGAATGCCAAAGCACAGATAATAATGAGTCCCCGAGCCAAGTGAGAGTATCGGGAGGCAGTTTATGTGCGATATAAAAATGTCACCCGTCATGAAAAAACAGCCATCCTGGATGAATCCTGTGCCACCTGCGGATGTCATCGCAAACATGCCATCAGGGTCCTCAAAAGATACAAACGCTTTACCAAACCAAAGGCAAAGAAAAGAGGGAAACAGTCCGTTTATCAGAATGAAGCTGTCCGTAAACCCCTGAAAGAAATCTGGCTTAAAGCTAACCTCTTCTGCTAAGAAATACCACGGATAAGAAATTGAAAATAATCTTCTCCATAAACAACAACCCCGGGTAACATCTTGTATTAAGCAAATGGTGTGTGTGGATGATCGAAACGTGGGAGGAGAAGCACATGGTCGCTGAAATTGACAATCTTGGCAGAAAGCATGGGTTCGGTGTCTGCCCTGCAATGAACGCGAAGGATGCCTGCGAGAGGTCGCAGTATCGTGAGAGGGGAGAGATTGAGTATATTGAAGATCCCTGGTATGGCCCCATGGACATCCAGGGGTGCTACCCCTTGTTCTCGGAGGCGCCGAGCTATACCGAATTCTGCGGCAAGCCGATCGGATGGGATACAGAATATGTGCTCCGTCGCTTCATGGGTTACGATACGGAAAAGATTCTGTTCCTGGAGAGAGAGCACGAGATCGGGAAGATTGCCGGTGCCGAGGGTCGTCGCGTTGCATGGCCACCAAAGCCAAAGAAATAAACCTTCATGTCTTAAAGCGGCTCTTTTCGGAGCCGCTTTTGTTTTCCCACTCGGGTATTGAGAGAAAAACCCTTGCCTTTAGGCGAAGACTTAAGTTTGATCTTTTTCATCGCAATGGTTCGAGGGGTCGAGGATTCAGGAATTCAAGAGCAGTAAAAAAGTTCGCCCTTGATCACTTGACTCCTTGAATCCCTGAACCGTCAATCCATCGGTGTTGACCGATGGCGGTTAATTTCTTGGTTCATGATCAATATAAGGTGTATATGCACCTGGGGATCAGGGACGTATGACCAGATGACGAGATGGTATCTGTCTTGCTCTTTTTTTGTCTTCGGTGATATAAGGAAAATTGAGGGTGCGGGGAACTGTTGCGCCAACTGCGCATACTGGCACGTATATGACGGGCACTTAGCAGAAAAGAAAAGAATGATTAACATATGGGCATATGTGAGTGTGGGGGTATTTATACGTCGCAGATGGTACGCTGGGATTCATGTTGTACTTATTTTTGCCTGAAGGAAAATGAAAAAGGGGAAGATACAGATATGAACTGCGCACAGTGCAGATACTGGATTACATCGGACGATCTCCTTATGGAGCATAAGAAATGATGAATACATGGGGTGTATGCGAATTTGCCGAAATGACACATGACCCCCTTAGGAAGTGGGACATGCAGTGTAATTCATTCAGCCCCGTGGAAGTGAAAAGGGTGGAAGAAATCGATACGTGCTGTGCCAATTGCGTATACTGGCTCATTGCCGACGAGAACCTTAAAGGTCAATAAAGGCTGCATGATTCTATGAATGTTCAGGGCTTATAGAGGTTTTTCCTGATTATGCTCTCCCAAACAATACGAGAGAATATTTTTTATTTCAATAGGCGCCTTATACACCAATAAAAATGTCTGTTTACATCCACACCTTCATGATGTATAAGCACCCCGAAAAGAATCCTGTATACTGCCAACGTGCGTATATTCATGGCGTGCCATTTTAGCCTCAGGGAAAATGCTTATTCATATTTTTTATAAATTTCTTAATCGCACCGTGTCTTAGAAATGACATCTTTGATTACGCAGGCAGGCAAGATGATTGTGCGGAGGTTTTTCCATGCAAAAAGAAATTGTGAGAGCCAATATCGTAGTTTTTATCGCCAGCTTCTGCACTCTGGTTATTGAACTGGTTGCGGGAAGGATCATGGCGCCTTATGTGGGCGTATCGCTCTATACCTGGACGAGTATTATCGGTGTTGTCCTTGCCGGTATCAGCATAGGCGCATATTTGGGAGGTCTGCTTGCGGACAGGTTTCCTCGGCCTTCGACACTTGGCTGGCTCCTCTTTGCTTCCGGCATAGGGGCATTTTCCATTTCACCGCTTATCAACGTTCTGGGAGCCACCCAGTTTCAGACCACACTGATGATGCGTATTTTACTTCTTACGACAGTTATCTTTTTTATTCCTTCCTGCATCCTGGGGATGATTTCCCCCGTTGTGGTGAAACTTACGCTTCAAAATTTATCCAAAACAGGCAATGTTGTGGGGAAGATCTATGCTTTCTCCACACTCGGTTCCATTATCGGGACGTTTGCTACGGGCTTTTTCCTTATCTCCTGGATGGGAACGCGCAATATTCTCTTAAGTGTAGGGTTTGTTCTCATACTTTCGGCTCTTATCTTTGGGGGTACGTTCATCAAGAAAAAATCTTTTGCGGTTTTCATGGTAATTGTAATTTCACTTGTCTGGACTTTCTATGGTTATGCCTTCAAAATGCCGCTGGATGATAAAGTCTATTATTTTAAAGAAAGTGACTATTATACCATTCAGGTGAGGGAATACCTGACAAAGAGCGAGAATACACGGGTGGAAGCCCTCGTGTTAGATCATCTCATCCATTCGATTAATGACCTGAACAATCCCTACTATCTCGATTATGAATACATCAGGATTTATGAGGAGTTTATGCGTTGGCGGATGAACCGGACAGGTGTGTTGAAAACCCTGTTCATCGGCGGTGGGGGCTATACCTTGCCCCGCTGTCTCGAAGTAATGTATCCAATGGCGGAAGTTGACGTCGTGGAGATTGATCCGGAAGTCACCAGGGTGGTTCATGAGTATCTGGGAGTGCCGAAAAACACGAAGATTCGGTCCTTCAACGAAGACGGACGCTGGTTTGTCATGAATTGCAAGGAGAAAGAAAAATACGATTTCATTGTGGGGGATGCGTTTAATGACCTGTCGATTCCTTACCACCTGACAACAAAGGAATTTGCCCAGCAAATGGCTGCACTTTTAAAACCGGATGGCATACTTATGGCCAATGTGATTGACAGTTATCAGAAGGGGCTTTTTATGCCTTCCTATATACGGACGCTGGAGGAAGTGTTCGGGAAGGGGAATGTTCATCTTGTTTCCCATAAGCCGTATAATGAAGCGACCGGCATCAGCACCCGTGTGATTGTGGCGAGCAAGCGAAGCATGAATATAAACGATTTTGTATCCTTCATCAGTGCACAGAATGGCAAGAAGGTTATGTCCAATGTCATGCCCCAGGAACGTTTGCAGGAATATCTCGCACAGCGCCCTTCCGTAATCCTGACCGATGATTATGTTCCGGTGGATAATTTGATAGCCCCCATCTTTGAAGAACGGTATGGCTATCAAAGGCATTGATAGCGAAAATTAAATAGGGTTCGAGGGGTCAAGGGGGCAAGGATTCGAGTGAATAGTGGAAAATGAACATTAGAACCTTTGAATCTTTTTTACAATTACACGAGAAAAGCATTAATAATATGTGAGGATGAATAACGCTATGTTGACAGATGTACAGCTTGAAAAATATGCGGATGTTCTCATCTGGGCCTTGAAAACAGCCAGGCAAAATCCGTTCAGAAAAAAAGATACCATCCTCATCCAGTACGGCGCCTCAGCTCTCCCACTCGCGGAATTGCTTTACGGCAGGATACTTGATATGGGGATGAACCCGATACAACGTGTAGGCCTGACAAAAGTGATGGAGCGAGGCTTTTATGAAAAAGCGAACAACAAACAACTCGTCTTTCTGGTCCCCGGAGACATGGAACTCTGCAGCAGCATCCACGGGAGAATATTTCTCCATGCACCGGATGCCCTCACGCACTTGAAAGATATTGATCCGGCGAAGATCGGGAAGGCTCTGGTTGCACGAAAACCGCTCCGGGATATTCTCAACAGGCGTGAGGAAGAGGGATGTTATAGCTGGACTCTCTGTACCCTACCGACAGATGAGCTGGCAAAACAGGCGCGAATGACAGTAAATGAATACACGGAACAGATTGTCAAGGCCTGTTACCTGGATCATGAGGAACCCGTTTCCCGATGGCAGACAATTCTCGACGAAGTAAGAGAAATAAAAAAATGGTTAGACAGTCTTGATGTGAAATCTGTACATATTGAATCACGGAATATCGATTTGAAGGTTACCCCCGGATCTAATAGAAAATGGATAGGAATCTCAGGACACAACATGCCGAGTTTTGAAATATTCACTTCACCGGATTGGAGGGGAACGGAAGGCCGCTACTATGCAAATCTTCCTTCTTTCCGCAGCGGAAACTATGTGGAGGCGGTCGGTCTGAAGTTTGAGAAAGGTGTCGTGACAGAGATTGAAGCGGAAACAGGTAAGGATTTTGTCATCAAGCAGCTATCCATGGACAGGGGGGCGAGCCGTGTCGGGGAATTTTCCCTTACGGACAAACGTTTTTCACGGATCAACCGCTTCATGGCAGATACGCTTTTCGATGAAAACCACGGCGGCCGGTATGGAAACTGTCATATTGCCCTTGGTTCTTCCTATACCGTTACTTACAGGGGAGGGCCGTCGGAACTTACGAAAGTGGTAAAGCAAAAAATGGGCTTCAATGATTCAGCACTGCACTGGGACCTCGTTAACACGGAAGATAAAACGGTGACCGCTCACTTGGCGTCGGGGGAGAAGATGCTTATATACGCACATGGCGTATTCCAGCACTGAGGGAAGTGCTTTATAAGGTATTCAATGCGAGCTTTTTTGTTTTTTCCTCTATCTCTGACTCTTTGTCTCCAGCCTTCAGTCTATTTAGTCCTATATACACTTGGTCTTTCATATAAAAGACCCTGAGACCAGACTCCTATCTTTTTATTGTTTGCTTCTTGTTCCGCATCAAGGAACAACTTCCGGTACTGCCCGTCTATCAGATGTTCATTATACGCTTCTGCCATACCTGCCTTCAGCATCTCCACATTCACATTTTTTGTAAAAATATTTTTTTCCCTCGCCCAGATAATGGAAATCATTCTCTTGTGACTGTCTACATCCATCACAAACAGCCGAACATCCTGTCCGAATACCATGGTGGAGAGAAGGGATTTTGCCTCAATTCCGAAGGGTTGTCCCGGTTTAATGATGCGCTTGCTTTTACGGTGTATTTTGTCCAGTTCAGGTGCATCAATGCCATACATACGCACATTCAATTTTTCGCGATTTTTCGTTACAACAGTGAGGTTGTTTCCATCTGATACTCTGGAAACAAAACCATCAACTATTCTAACGGGATCTCCTGCTGTTGCCGGGGATGCAACAAGGAGCATACACAGGGATATCAGCAGGATCACGATTACCTGGAGACGGGAAAGACTGTTCATAGACAATTTCCAAGAGAATTATTTTTGGGGAGATAATAATTTGAGACTAATAATTAGTCAAGATAAAGAAATTTGACAGATAATTTGTTTGATAGGAAATATCTCTGATGTATTTTCATGAATTGGAAAATTAAGGGACCTTCACTAGTAATTTTTCATTATCTTCAAGGCCACCAAATACATGGGGAGACATTACAATTTGGTTTGCCAATTCTGTAGTAAAATTATCGCTGAGCTTTTTGTATATCTTACGGGATATTGTTTCTATCGATTTTTTGTCGACTTTCACCATTTCTGTAAAGATGATACCCATAATTTTTCTGTTTTCGTACCATCCCAGGAGATCCGTTTCCCTGGTGCATGAAATGAGGATTTCTTTTGTTTTCTCAAGCATGTAACCGTAATGCTTTCCCCCTTCCAAGGCCGAAAAATCAAGAAGTGTCAGGAGGAAGGACTTTTTAGAGCGCGATGTCCTCTTTCGCTCGATTCGGAGCAAGTGATGAAATTGAGA